>CAWUND010000006.1:0-20624 GCA_963923815.1 uncultured bacterium | reverse complement strand
CCTGGCTGCGGGTGAGCTGCCCCTGGGCCTGGCGGTAGCTGGCGCGGGCCCGGTCGAGCTCCTGGCGGGAGACCCCGCCCTGGTTCACCAGCACTTGCATGCGATGGAGATCGGCGCGGGCACGCTCCAATTCGGCCTGGGCCACCGCCTGATCCGCAGCCGCCTGATCCGCGGAGGCCTCGGCGCCGCTAAGGGTGGCGCGGGCCTGGCCCTGCAGGGCCCCGGCCTGGCGGCGGGCCTCCTCCAGGTCGGCGAGTGTTTTCTGAAGGGCGGCGGCCGCATCCCGGCCGTCGAGGCGCACCAACAGCTGGCCTGGCTGCACGAGCTGGTTGTCCTGCACCGCCACGGCGGCGATGGTGCCGCTAACGCGGCTGGAGATGTCCACCAGGTGGGATTCCACCTGGGCGTTGTCGGTTTCCTCCACACCCCAATGGGTCACCACCCAGCCGGCCACGATCACGCCAACGCCGCCCAGGGCCAGGGGAAGCACCCGCCGGCGGCTGCGCAGGGCAGAGAGACGCAGCCGGAAGGCCTTGAAACGCTGCATGGCGGCACTGGCCTGAATCACCACCGCCACCCACGCTGCAGGCAAATCAAAACCAACCTAAAGCGCCCCCATGCCGCACCCCCGCGTCTCCAGGCGCATCAAGGCACGGATCACATCCGGAAAATCGGATCGCGATCCGTACACCAAATAGCGCGGCTCCCATTGGGGAGAAAACTTCTGCTTGAAGGCCTGCAAACCCTGCAACCCATAGCGGCGATCCAGGAACTGCGCCAACGTCAGCAACATCGACACCTCCCTTGGATGGTGAGCGGGTTTCATCCAACCCTTCAATGCGCAAAGACCAAGGTTGAACGACAACAACCCCAAGTGCTGCAGCTCAACCATCACACCAATGAACAACGCATCCATCGCCCCAGAGGGCAACAACGAGCGTGATCGCATCATGTCCAACGACACCTCAGCAGCAGAGTTGTTGACCTGCAGGCTCACAAAGGCCTCCACATGACCCACCGCATTGCGCAGCAATCCAACCCAAGCGCCAGCAAAGGCCTGTTCGCAAAAAAAGCCCACCGAAAAGCGTTTCTCACGGCCTCCCATCCGCCCCAACCAATCCGTCTGCACAGGCTTGAGCAGTTGCACCATGGCCGCCGCCTCAGGGCTCTGGAGCAGTTCAACGTGATAGCCCAGCCGTTGGAACTTGTTCAGCGCCGGCCGTAGGCGCTTGCCGGCGGCACCCGCCAACGAAAAACGGCGGAGATCCACCACCGCGTCCTCGCCGATCTGCAGGGATCGCAGCCCAAGCGATCGAAACAGCGCCAGCTGATCAGGGCGCACCTGGTAGAACGCTGGCGCCCAATCCTGGCGGCGACACAACTCTCGAAAGCTGCCAATCAGTGCCGGGGCCGCCTGCCGCGAACCGATGGGCCCTCCCAGCACGATCGCGCCACGACCGCTCTGCCCGTAGGCCAAGGCCGCGGTGCCACAGGCAGACAACAGGTACGACTTGCCGCCCAGCAGGGCCAAAGGAGCCAACGGCAACACCCCCTCCGCGTGCACCAGCTCCGCCACCCGAGCCCGCTCGCGAGGGCTCGGGGTGGAGCGTTGCACCACCGGCCGCAGCAGCTGCACCAGGGCATAACTCCCGGTCAACCATCCCAGGGCATTGATGGAGGTGGCGAGCTCCCGGGCAGCGCGGCCGGGCAACCCTGCGATCACTGGTGTGTCTTCCAGAAACAACGACACGGTCTGCAGCACCGCACCTGTGAGCTCAAACGGCCGACCGGCGCGATGCTCCAACCAGATCTGCCCCAGCACGCCATACACAACGGTGAACAGCAGGGCGGCCAGCAGCACCACCACACCGCCACGCACCGACGGCCGATCCGAACTGGCCAAGAACATGGGCCCGGCCAGCACCAACAGCAGGGCGATCAGCCCGCAGAGGGCCGCCTCACGCCCATGGCCCAAGGCCCACTGTTGATGGAGGGAGGATGCCGCCAACAGCAGGATCGACAGGCCCCAGGCGAGACGTTTTCGCCGCGCCAGGCCCAAGGCCAGCTGCAACAGCAGAAAACTGCTGCCGGCCGCCAACAAGCGCGACTGACCGACCGGAGCACCCAAGGGGTACAGCTCCTCCACCCACACCCAGGAGCTGCTGAGCCGAACCCCCAGGGCTGAGGCCAAATTCACCAACGCCGCAACCACCGTCAGCAGGCTGATCAGCCGTGGCACCAGCTGCATGAAGCGCCCCACTCAACCGGGCAGGCGCAGCAGCCGCTCGTTGGAGTCGTATTCGAACAGCTCCGCGTAGCGGCCCCAATCCACCGCCGTGGAGAGCTGACGCTCCGCCTCTTCAGCGGGGAAGTAATCGTTCCAGATCTGCACAAAAAAGTCGGCCCGCATGCTGCCGTTGGCTTTCTCCTGCAGCGTGTGCAGGATGCTGCTCATCACCGGCACGGATTCCAGCACCTGGCGCCGGAACAAATCCTTGCTGCGCAGGATCGTGGTGGTGGCGAAATCCCGGCCTTCCGATGTGAGCCGCACATCACCATCGGCCACGGCAGCAAAGCCCAGCAGATTGGCGGCCTCCAGCAGCGGCAGCAGATCATCCACCTCCAACTGCAGCCGCTCCGCCAGCAATGGGATGTCGCTGAGGTCCTGCTCCCGTTCGGCAATCAGCTCCAGCAAACCACTGATGCCCCCAACCCGCACATGGGGCAGTGGCCGCGAAAACGGTGAGAGCGTGGCCCTTGGGGCCGCTGGAACCGTGGGGGCGCCGAGTTCACCTGTCACCGCCAGATCGGGATTGGTCATCACGGTGTAGACGTACTCGACCAACGCCTTAAAGCGCGGGTGTGATCGGTTGTGGGGCCGCGGCAGATTCACCAACACTTCACCCCGCACATGGCCAGGGTTGGCACCGAGAATCACAACACGATCGGCCAGATAAATGGCCTCTTCGATGTTGTGAGTCACGATCAAGATGCTGCTCGATGGAAACAACCCAGCATTCCAAAGGTCATCGATTTCACCCCGCAGGTTTTCGGCCGTCAGCACATCGAGTGCACTGAATGGTTCATCCATCAGCAACACCTCAGGCTCCAGGGCCAAGGCACGGGCAATGCCAACGCGCTGCTTCATGCCGCCGGACAACTCCCGGGGGTAGGCATTCTCGAAGCCATCAAGGCCCACCATGTCGATCGCCTTGAGGGCCCGGTCGCAGCGTTCGCGGGCTGGCAGATGGCGGGCCATCAAACCCAGCTCCACGTTGTGCTGCACGCTCAACCAGGGCAGCAACGCGAAGCTCTGAAACACCATGGCCGTGTTGGCCGCAGCACCGCGCAGCAGTTCACCGTGGCAACGCACCTGCCCCGCACTGGGCTGCATCAAACCGGCCATGACACGCAGGAGGGTGCTCTTGCCACTGCCGCTGCGGCCCAGCAAGGCCACCACTTCGCCCGCCGCCACCGACAGGCTCACCTCCTGCAGCACGCTGAACCGCCCCTTGCCATCGGGTCGAGGGAAGGTCTTGCTGACCTGATCAACGGCAATCAACGCCATGGTCTGCCCGCTCAGAGGTGATAACGACGCTCCGCCAGGCCGTAGAGGCGGCGCCAGAGCAACTGATTGAGACCCACCACAAACGCGCTCATCAGGCCGATGCCCAGGCTGATGCGCGACCAATCACCCAGGCGCGTGGCCTCAGCGATGTAGGCCCCTAAACCCTCGGCCTTGAGCGTGGTGTGACCCCAGCTCACCAACTCCGAAACGATGCTGGCATTCCAGGCGCCGCCGCAGGCCGTGACCACACCGGTGACCCAGGCGGAGAAGATCCCCGGGAGGATCAGTTGGCGCCAGCGTGGCCAACCCTCCAGGCCCACGGCATCCGCCATCTCGCGCAGATCGCGGGGGATCATCTGAGCCCCAGCGATGGAGTTGAACAGGATGTACCACTGCGATCCCAACGCCATCAGCAGCACCGCCCCCCAACCAATCGGCAGATGCAGGGCCACGAAAACCACGGTGGCCAAGGGAAACAAAAAATTGGCCGGAAAGGATGCGAGGAACTGCACCACCGGCTGACACAGGCGCACCCAGCGCGGGCGGAAGCCGATGAACACGCCGATGGGTGTCCAAATCAGGGATGCCATCAACAGCAGCAGCATCACCCGAGCCAGGGTTTTGCACCCCAGGCCCACGGCGTAGAGCACTTCTTCGGAGCCCATCCGCCGCACAAGCCCCTGGGTCAGGATCGCCAGGGCCAGGGCACCGAGCAGCATCAGGGCCGGGCGGCACCACTGGGGCCAAGACACCTCCCGCCGCTCGGTGGGGTGTTCCGACACAACGCCCGAGAGCCGCGAGAGCACCCCGTCGACCACAGACCCCATCGGGGCCAGCATCAGCCCCAACAAACGGGGCACTTGGGACCTGCGCAGCACGCCGTAAGCCCAGGAGTCTGCAACCTCCGCACCGCCACTCTCATCCAGGCGAAAGCGATCACACCAGGCCACCAGAGGACGCCAAAACAGCTGATCCACCAGCAGCACCAGCACCACCATGGTGAGAATCGCCCAGCCCAGCGCTCGCAAATCCCGGGCGATCACCGCGGCGGTGACATAGGAACCAATCCCAGGCAGGGTGTAGGTGTGATTGAGCACACTGATGGATTCACTGGCGGCCACAAAGAACCAACCGCCACCAAAACTCAACATGGCGTTCCACAGCAGCGGAATGGCCGCAAATGGCACATCCACACGGCTAAACCGTTGCCAGCGCGTCAGCCGATACAACCGTGCGGCTTCCTGCAGCTCTTTTGGCACGGAACGCAGCGATTGATAGAACGAAAACGTCATATTCCAGGCCTGGCTTGTAAAAATTGCGAACACGGAGGCCGCTTCCAGGCCCAGCAGACTGCCCGGAAACAGGGCGATAAAACCCGTCACCGTGAGGGAGAGAAACCCCAGCACAGGCACCGATTGCAGCACATCCAACACGGGGATCAAAACCCGCTCGGCCAGGGCATGACGCGCCGCCAAGGAGCCATACACCAAGCTGAACAACGTGGAGCAGGCCAATGCCATGAACATCCGCAGACAGGAGCGGGCGGCATAGTCCGGGAGATTGATCGGATTGAGCGATATGGGCCGGATTTGATCGTCGGGGTGATACGCCACAGAGGCCTCTGACCCCAAGTGCGCGATCAGCAGCAACACGCTCAGCAGCAGCACCACGACCCACAGATCCGCCAAGCCAAAGCGGGGCCGGCGCAGCACCTCGGGCGGTGGAAGCAGGGGCATGCCGATGGCTCAGGCCGCAGGTTTTCATCCTGCAGCGGCCCCGAAAAGGTTTGGGCAAGCCGGCCGCGCTGGGGGCCTTGCCGAGATCTTCCCGGATCCGGCCCAAGGTGCTGGCATGCAATCGCTGCAGCTGCTGATCAGTGGTCCCCAGAGGTCTTGGCGCCGCGGGGCCATGCGGGGCTGGCGCCGCTGGCTGCAGGGCGTGGACACGATCCTCTGGGGTGTCCCCCTGGGGATCACGGCCTTGGCGGGGTTGTTGATCGCCAGCACCCAACGGCAAGCCCAGTACGCCGATTGGTACGACCACTGGATCACGGCGGCGGTGGGCATGGCCCTGGCCCTTGGCCTGGCACGGTTGCCCCTGGCCCTCTTGCGGCCGTTGCTGGTGCCCCTCTACGGGCTCACCGTCACGAGTCTGGTGGCGGTTCGGTTCGTGGGCACATCAGCGCTAGGGGCCCAGCGCTGGATCAACATCGCCGGCTTCCATGTGCAGCCCTCGGAGTTTGCCAAGTTGGCGGCCATCCTGCTGCTCGCTGGGGTGCTGGCCCGCTTCCCCATGGAGCGACCGGTGGATCTGCTGCGCCCCACGGCCCTGATCGGGCTGCCATGGCTGTTGGTGTTCATTCAGCCAGACCTGGGCACCTCGCTGGTGTTCGGGGCCATCTGGCTGGTGATGCTGTTTTGGGCAGGGATGCCTGGGGCCTGGGTGGTGCTGCTGCTCTCCCCCCTGATGACGGCGATCGTGGCGGGGGTTTGGGCCTGGGGTTTGGTGGCGTGGCTGCCGCTGATGGCCTGGATGGCCTGGAAGACGCTGCCCTGGAAACAGCTGGGAGTCGCCCTCGTGCTGGGGATCGAAACGGTCTTCGCCGTGATCACCCCCTACCTCTGGATGCATGGCCTGAAGGACTACCAACGGGATCGACTGGTGGTCTTTCTGGATCCATCCAAGGATCCACTGGGGGCGGGTTATCACCTCATCCAGAGCCAAATCGGCATTGGCTCCGGCGGTTTGTTTGGCACGGGCCTGCTGCAGGGCCACCTCACCAAATTGCGGTTCATTCCCGAACAGCACACGGATTTCATTTTCAGTGCCATGGGGGAGGAAACAGGCTTTTTGGGATCGGTGCTGCTAATCGGCGCCTACGTGCTGCTGCTTTACCGGCTCCTGCACATTGCAGGGCAAGCCCGCAGCGATTTTGAGTCGCTGGTGGTGATTGGTGTTGCCGCCATGTTGATGTTCCAGGTGATCATCAACATCGGCATGACCATCGGGCTGGGGCCGGTGACGGGGATCCCCTTGCCCTGGATGAGTTACGGGCGATCCGCGATGTTGGTGAATTTCGCAGCCCTGGGATTGTGCGCATCCGTGGCACGCCGCGGCGGACGGCAACGGACACGGTGGACACGATGAGATATCCACTGATTGGCGTTATTGGCGCCGCACAACACCTGCTGATCGCCCTCATGCTCGGGGCCGCAGCCCAGGCATCACCCCGGCCCGCCATGCGATTCGCCGAACCGCTTCCGGAGCATTGCCAGACCCTAAAGGTGATCGCGCGCTCCTTCGGGCCTCCCATGGCCAGCCATGACCCCCTGGCGATGGATCCCGACCATCAACAGGGGCGGCAGGTGATTGTGACCCTCAGCAATGGCCTCAAACTTGCGTTCGCGGAAGACAGCCAAGACATGCTCTTTTTCGCGAATTTTGATGTGAATCACCCTGTTGATGTGTGCACCATTCCCCATCGCAAGCCCATCACCTATGAGATCTCCGATCGGATCACCGGCAGCTTTAGCGAAGCGCAGCCGCTGAAGCTGCCCCCTGCGGGAGGGCGCTAACGATGGGCCTCCAACCATCCAGGCCATGGCGCCTGATCACCCTGGCCTGGTCAGCCCTGGCGGCGGCGCTGGCTGTTGGATCGGTTGCCGCGGCGCCCACACCACAGGCCCCCCGCCGCCAGCCCGCAGACGATCTCATCGTGCTGGCGTATCACGAAATCGCCGACCGATCCCAGGCGGTGATGCCGGACTATGCGATCAGTCCGCAGGCCTTTGACGCGCAACTGAACTGGCTGCAGGGACACGGCTATCACCTGGTGAGCCTGGATCAACTGCTGCGAGCCCGCCGGTCCCACCAGCCGCTCCCCGGCAAACCGGTGCTGTTGAGCTTCGACGATGGCTACAGCAACGTCTACAGCGCGGCATTCCCGATCCTGCAACGGCATCACGCTCCGGCGGTGGTGGCCGTGGTGGGCAGCTGGCTGGAGCCCACACAAGGACCGGTGCGCTTTGGCGACGATTGGATCCCGCGCGAGCGGCTGCTGAGCTGGGATCAACTGCGCACCATGGAGCGCAGTGGGCTGGTGGAGGTGATCAGCCACAGCTACGACCTGCACCGCGGCATCCCGGGGAACCCCCAGCTCAATTCGATGCCGGCGGCCACCACGCGGCAGTTCAGCCCGCAGCAGGGCTACGAAACCGAGGGGCAGTACAGCCAACGGCTGCAACGCGACCTCCAGACCAACGCCAGCTTGCTGCAGCGACAGCTGGGGCACCGGCCCAGGGCCGTGGCTTGGCCCTACGGCCGATACAACGCCACGGCGGCCGCCATCGCCACCGGCCTCGGGATGCCGGTGGGGTTCAGCCTGGATGACGGGGCCAACACCAGCGCAGTGCCGCTCTCCGGCCTGCGACGGGTGTTGATGATGCCCGAGCTCAGCACCCCTCAGGCCCTGGCGCAGGAGCTGCGGATCCGCCGCGCCAACCTCGACGACAACAGCCGTGCCGCCAAGGTGATGCACGTGGATCTCGACAACATCGATGATCCCGATCCCACCCAAGTGGAGCGCAACCTGCAGCTGCTGCTGCAGCGGATCCGGGCCATGGGGGTGAACACGGTGTACCTCCAGGCCTTCGCCGATCCCGACGGCAACGGTGCGGCCGATGCCGTCTACTTCCCCAACCGCTTCTTGCCGGTGAAGCGGGATTTGTTCAGCCATGTGGCCTGGGAGATCCGCACCCGTACGCCCGTGCGTCGGGTGTACGCCTGGATGCCGGTGTTGGCCTTCGAGCTCCCCCGCGGCACCCCGGGGGCGGACCAGCGCCTGCAGACCCAACCCAGCAGCAACGGCCACCTCACCATGGGCTACCCGCGGCTGTCGCCGTTCTCGGCCGCGGCCATGGGCACGGTGCGGGGTCTGTATGCCGACCTGGCTCGCAGCGCCAGCTTCGACGGACTGCTCTTTCACGACGACGTGACGATGAGCGACTACGAGGACGCCAGCCCGGCGGCCCTCAAGCAATACCGCGCCTGGGGATTGCCGACTGATCTAGCCGCCATCCGGGCCAGCGATGCCCTGCTGGGGGCATGGACCAACCGCAAGACCGCTGCCCTGGAGGCCCTCACGCTGCAGCTCGCGCAGGTGGTGCGGGCCAACCAACCCCAACTGCGCACCGCCCGCAACCTGTACGCCCAGGTGGTGCTCAACCCCCACGCGGAAGCCTGGTATTCCCAGTCGATCGATGACGCCATCCGCGACTACGACTTCACCGCCGTGATGGCCATGCCCTGGATGGAGCGCGCGTCGAATCCCGACCAATTCCTCAAGGAGTTGGTGGCCCGGGTGAAGGAACGTCCCCAGGGGCTGCAACGGGTGCTGTTCGAGCTGCAGAGCACCGACTGGAACAGCCATCACGACCTCTCCAGCCAACAGCTGGCACAGGAGCTGCAGACGCTGTATCGGCTCGGGGTGCGCCACACGGGCTATTACCCCGACAACCTGCATCGCGGCACCCCCGACCCGGATGTGCTGCGCCCGGTGTTTCAGGCCCACAGCAGCATCCCGACCCAGCCATGAACGGCAGGGTGATGGAGCTGATCGGGATGGCGGTGGTGCTCTATCCCCTGGTGCTCTCCCTGAGCTGGTGCCTGCTGGCGCTGCTGTGGAGCTGGCGCTGGGAGCGGCCTGAGCGCTGGCAATCCCAGGCCCCCAGCGACCCGCTCGATCCCCCCGTCAGCGTGCTGATCCCGTGCTTCAACGAAGGGCCCAACCTGCGGGAAACCCTGGAGGCGGCCCTGGCCCTGGCCTGGGGGGAGTGGGAAGTGATCGCCATCAACGACGGCAGCACCGACGACACCGGTGAACAGCTGGTGGCGATGGCACAACAGCAGCCGCGGCTGCGGGTGGTGCATCTGGCCGAAAACCAAGGCAAAGCCCTGGCCCTGCGGGCCGGAGCACTCTTGGCCCGCCACGAGCTGCTGGTGTGCATCGATGGCGATGCCCTCCTGGATCCCCATGCGGTGGGCTGGATGGTGCGGCACTTCCAAGCCGATCCACGCCTGGGCGCGGTCACCGGCAACCCCCGCATCCGCAACCGCAGCACCCTGCTGGGGAGGCTGCAGGTGGGGGAGTTTTCCATGATCGTCGGCCTGATCAAACGCGCCCAATCCATGCTCGGGGGCCTGTTTTGCGTCTCCGGTGTGATCGGCTGCTTTCGGCGCAGGGCGCTGCATGCCGTGGATTACTGGGACCCCACCCGGCTCACCGAAGACATCGACATCACCTGGCGGCTGCAGCGGGCGGGCTGGAGGGTGCGCTACGAGCCCCACGCCCTGGTGTGGATCCTGATGCCGGAAACCCTGCACGGCCTGTGGCGCCAACGGCGTCGCTGGGCGGATGGGGGGCTGCAGGTGGTGCGCGCCAACCTCAACCTGCTTTGGGCCCCGCGCCAGTGGCGTCTATTGCCCCTGCTGCTGGAGCCCCTGCTCAGCCTGATCTGGGCCCATCTCCTGGCCATCCTGCTGCTGCTTGCGGCGGTGACACCGGTGTTGCAGGGCCGCCCTGCCATCTCGCTGGAGGCACTGGTGCCCCATGGGCTGAGCTTGGCTCTGCTGCTCTCCTGTGGCCTGCAATTCAGCATCAGCCTCTGGCTCGACCGCCCCTATGACCGCGGGCTGCGGCGGGTGGCCTTCTGGATGATCTGGTACCCCGCCGCCTACTGGTTGCTCACCTTTGCCGCCAGCCTCTGGGCCTGCTGGCAGGCACCGCTGCAGGGCGTCGGCCAACGGGCGCGCTGGGTGAGTCCCGACAGGGGCCTGCGGCCCTAAACCCTGCCCCCGCCCGAGGGGCGGAATCTTCTCGAAAACTGCTCACCATCCAGGGACAGTCATGGCAGTTCTGGACGTCTGTGCAGTGACCACTGCCATGGCCCATGCCTTCAGCAGCGGGAGGGGCAACCCACCGCCGCTGATCGATCGACGCCGCGACCACGGCTGGCAGCGGCGGCTGCCAGCTCGCCTCGGCACCGGAGCCCTCTGGCTGGGATCCGCCGGACTCGTGGGGGTGCCCAAGCTGATGGGATGCCTCCTGGTGGGGAGCCTGCTGGTGCCCACCCTGCTGATGCTGGATCGCAAGCGGCACGGACAGCAGCCGCAGGGCAGGCCCTCGAACCCGAGCCTGGCCCTCGCCGCCATCCCCCTTTCCCGCCCCGATGCGGCCGCCCGCTTGGGGCTGGCGGAATCCCAGCTGTTCCGTGCCCGGCACGCCAGCCTGTGCACCGTGCACCATGACGCTGAAGGGCGCATCGTGGCCCTCGACGTGCACCCCCCGGTGGCGCCCATTCCCCTGCTCCAGCCCAGCGGCCCCCATGCGCATCCTGTTGGCTGAGGACGACCAGCGCCTGGCGGAACCGCTGAGCGACTTCCTGACCCGCGAACACCATGCCGTCACCTGGGTGAGTGACGGCCGCGTGGCCCTGCGGGCACTCAGCGAAACCGACTTCGACCTGGCCCTGATCGATTGGATGCTTCCAGGGCTCGACGGTTTGGCGATCGTGAAAGATCTGCGGCGCCAACAGCGCAGCACGCTGCTGTTGATGTTGACGGCCCGCGACAACGAGGAGGACGTGGTGGCCGGCCTGCAGGCCGGTGCCGATGACTACCTGGTGAAACCGTTCCGCATGGCGGAGCTGGCGGCTCGCATTCGTTCGCTCGAGCGCCGGGCGGAACGCCCCTATGCCCCACAGCACCTCAGCTGGGGACCGTTGTGCATCGATGTCGACCGATCACAGGCCAGCCTTGGCGGCAGCCCCCTGGTGCTGACCAGCAAGGAACTGCAACTGCTGGAGTGGTTTCTCCGGCATCCCGGCCGCCTGGCCAGCCGCCACCAGCTGCTGGATCAGCTGTGGTCGATGGATGCGGAGGCCGGCGAAGAAACGGTGAAGACCCACCTCAACAATCTGCGGCGCAAATTGCGGGCCTCCGGCTGCCCTGACCCGATTGAAACCGCCCATGGTCAGGGATACCGACTGCGGAGCGCACCATGATCCGCTCCCAGGCCGCGAAGGGGCTCAACAGCGCTCGTCCCGTGCACACGGTGCAACGCCAGAAGCTGGAGCTGTTGGGCCTCTACCTGGGCTCGCTGGCTGGGGTGCTGCTGGTGTTCGCCGCTGTGGTGCGTGCCGGCTTTCAAAACCTCGTACTCGCCGACATCCGCAGCCAGCTGACGCTGATTGGCGAAGACTTCTCCTCCCTGCCGATGCCACCGCCGGGATCGGAGCGGGATCTGCAGTCCAGTCACAAGGATTTCGCCACGGCCCACCAACAGGTGGAGTGGTTCCGGGGCAACGACCGGCGGCCGGCGGCGCGGCTTGGAGAAGTCCGCACCCTTGGTCCACTCCCCAGCAGGCGCTCAGGCCAACGGGTGATCTGGCAACTGGAGGACAACAGCATCGCCCTGGTGCGCCCGACCGACGCCGAAGGCTTGGATGGCCTCGGACGCCCGCGGGTGTGGCTACGGATCAGCGAAGGGCTGGAGCCGTTCAACACGCGCATGCGGCAATTGGATCTGGCCATGGGGGGAGCCATCGCCCTGGCCCTGGTGCTGAGTGCCACCTCCGCCAGCCTCTTGGCACGGCGGGTGGTGGAGCCCCTGGAGCGCAGCCTGCGTCGCCTGCGGGAGTTTGAACTGGACGCCTCCCACGAACTGCGGGGGCCCTTGGCCGCCATGGCGGCAAACGCGGAGATGGGGCTTCTGGATTGCAACCCCAAGGACGAGGCCCAGCGCCATCGCTTCCAGGCCATCGCCAGCGCCACCGACCAGCTGCAGCAGCTGGTGGAGGAATTGCTGCTGTTAGCCCGCCAGGACCAATCGGGTCTTGAGGCCCCCCAGCGGATCGACTTGGCCGAGTTGGTGGACACCCAACTGGCCCTCTACCGCGATGCCATGGCCCAAAAACAGCAACAGCTGGTGGTGGAGCTCGAGCCGGGCCTGGTGATTCTTGGGCGCGAGGCGATGCTGCACCAGCTGATCCGCAACCTGCTCGACAACGCCAATCGCTACAGCCCCGAGGGCAGCACGATCGACGTGAGGCTTTATCACCGCTGGCGACTGGCCTGCCTGGAGGTGCGCGATCAAGGGGCAGGCATCCCCGCCGATCAACTCAACCGGGTCTTTGATCGCTTCTGGAGGGGAAGCCCCGACCGCTCCGACGGCGGCAGTGGCATGGGCCTGGCCATTGCTGCCCGGATCTGCCGCGCCCATGGCGGCGACATCAAGGTGAGCAGCGGGGGCGGCGGCCAAGGCAGCTGTTTTGTGGTGGAGCTCCCCCTGAGCCATCACGGCCAGCGCCCTAGGGCTTAGGATATTGCAACTCATTCGCAACAAGCTACGTAGATGCGAGCGCCCCTCCGGCTGGTGGATCTGCCCCGCGGCTGTCGCGCCACGGTGGACTCCCTCACGGCGGATGTCGGCCTGCAGCGCCGCCTGGAGGCCCTAGGCCTGCGCCCCGGCCAGGCCGTGCAAATGCTCCGCCGGGGCTGGTGGGCGGGCCCGCTGCACATCCGCGTGGGCATGACGGAGCTGATGCTGCGCCGCCGCGACGCCGCCCGCGTGAGCCTGGTGGCGTGAGCAGGATCGCCGTTGTGGGCATGCCCAACACGGGCAAGTCCACCCTGTTCAACCGGCTCACCGGCAGCCACGCCCATATCGGCAACTGGCCCGGCCTCACGGTGGATCTGCTGCAGGCGGAGCTGCACCTGAGCGGCCACCAGCTGCAACTGATTGACCTGCCGGGCATCTACGACCTGCGCGGCCACACCGACGACGAAGCGGTGGTGCGCCGCTTTTTGGAGCAAACCCCCATCGACCTGGTGCTGGTGGTGCTCAACGCCAGCCAGATCGATCGCCAATTGCGGCTGGCCCTGCAAGTGCAGCGGTTGGGGCTGCCGGCCGTGGTGCTGCTGAACATGGCCGATGAGGCCCGACGCTTCGGCGTGCACATCAACACCGAACAGCTCTCCACCGCCCTGGGGCTGCCGGTGCTGCTCGGCAGCGCCAAATACCGCATGGGGCTGGCCAGCCTGCAGAAAACCCTGCTGCAGAGCCTCGACGGCGAAGCCGCCGCAACCGCTCCGGTGCAGCAGCTCGAGCAACAGCTGCAGGCGATCGACGCCGAGCTGGAGGCCACCCAGGCCCAGCTGGTGCAGGCGGCCGTGCAGTTGCCCCAGCACTGGCAAGACCGCTGGACCCGCCGGCTGGATGCCGTGCTCCTGCATCCCCTGTTGGGCATGCCGGTGTTCCTGCTCACGATGGCGCTGATGTTCCAGGCCATCTACGCCATCGGTGTGCCGATGCAGGAATGGCTGGGGATGCTGCTGGAGCGATTTGGCAGCGGCGTGCTGCAACCGCTGCTGGCACCCCTGCCCACATTCCTAAGGGGATTCCTGCTGGAGGGCATCTACCAAGGGATCGGCACCGTCACGGCCTTTTTGCCGGTGATCGGCCTCTTCTTCCTGGCCATGGGGGTGGTGGAAGACAGCGGCTATCTCTCCCGCGCCGCCTTCCTGATGGATGCCCTGATGGAACGCCTCGGGCTCGATGGCCGCAGCTTCGTGCTCTCCCTGATGGGCTTTGGCTGCAACGTGCCCGCCATCCTCGGCACGCGGGTGATGCGCGACCGCAGCCTGCGGCTGCTCACGATGCTGATCATTCCCTTTTCGCTGTGCTCAGCCCGCCTGAACGTGTTCCTGTTCATGGCGGCGGTGTTTTTTCCGCCGCGGCTGGGGGGGCTGGTGATCTTCGGGCTGTATGTGATGAGCTTCCTGGCGGCCATCCTCACGGCGTTGCTGTTCCGCGGCCGCTTCGAGAGCAACGAACCCCTCGTGCTGGAGCTGCCCCCCTACCGGCTGCCCACCCCGGGCCAGATCTTCGGGCGCGCCTGGGCCGAGGTGCGCCATTTCTGGTTCTGGTCGCGCCGGTTCATCATCTTCGGGGTGGTGGCCGTCTGGCTGCTCAACAACCTGCCCATCGGCGTTGAACCCGCCTCCAGCCTCTCCCTCTCGGGGCGCCTGGGGAGCTTGATGGAGCCGCTGCTCAGCCCGATCGGCATCAACGCCAAGCTGGCGGTGGCGCTGGTGTTCGGCTTCATCGCCAAGGAAATCGTGCTGGGCGGCCTGGCGGTGATCTACGGCCAGGTGGATCCCACCGCCCTGAGCCGCGCCATCGCTGGCGATGTGAGCTGGATCCAGGCGGTGAGCTTCATGCTGTTCACCCTCCTCTACACCCCCTGCCTCTCCACGGTGGCGGTGATTCGCAGCGAATCCAAACGGCTCGATTTCACCCTGATGAGCGTGGGCTGGTCGCTGCTGCTGGCCTGGGTGGTGAGCTTCCTGTTCTTCCAGGTGGCCAGCCGCCTGGCCTGAGCTCAGGTCCAGTTGCCGCCGAGCATGTCGTCGTACCCCTCATAGGGGTCGAACTCGGCCCAACCGGGGCTCGCTTCATCGAACAACCCATAACGGGCCGCCTCGTCGTCATCGGCGGTGTTGCCGGTGGGTTGGGTGTCGCAGGTGATGCCGCCGCCGGAGGCGGGCTGGCAATTGGTGAACACCAGGCCGGCCCGGGCCGAAACGGGCAGCAACACCAGTGCAACCAACAACATCAGCTGCACGGGCATGGTTCAGCCAACGGGGGCGCTGCTGAGATGATGGCCCCTGCCCGCAAGCCTGACAGCGATGTACACCGATTGGACCGCCGTTGCGCTGCTGCTGCTCACCGCGGCGCCGCTGCTGGTGGTGGTGGCCACCGCCACCTTCTTCATCTGGCGCCAGAAGTCCAAGCGCTGACGTCACCCCGGAAGCCCCGGTTCACCCGACGCCGCATCGCCCGGGCCATGGCTCGGGACAGCTCGTCGGTGGACTCAAACCGGGGCACCGCCCCCTGGCCCACGCAATCGAGGCAGGTGCGATAGCTGGCGCCATCGATGCGCAACACGCCACTGCCACCACAGCTGGGGCAGGCCCCTTCCAATTTGTCCATCACCCACCCCGTTCTGATGGATTCAGTGTGGGGGCGATTGCACCATTTGATCCCGAAGGCTTCCTTAAGTCTTGGCGGGGTTGGCGAGCCGCTCGCGCAGGGCCTCCAGGCTCCACTGCTGCTGCAGCTCCTGGGGGCTGAGGCGCGCTCCGGGCGGCACCAGATCGAGGCTGGCGGCCAGCAGGCCCACCACCGCCGGGCCATCGAGGCCCTGCTGCCGGAGGGGATCCAGCCCGGCCGCCTGCTCCCGCTTGGAGAGCCGCTGGCCGGCGGGGTCGCACCACAGCGGCAGATGCCAGTAGCGCGGTGGGGTTCCCCCCAGCCGCTCGATCACCGCCACCTGCGGCGCCGTGGCGGCCCAGAGGTCGGCGCCGCGCACCACATCACTGATGCCCAGCAGCAGCTCATCCACCGCCGTGGCCAGGTGGTAGGCCAGGAATCCATCGGCCCGCCGCAGCACCACATCCCCCACCTCTTCCGCCGCATCGCGCTGGCCCAAGGGCCCCAGCCGCTCCTGCCAAGCCAGCACCCCGGGCCCGAGGGCCAGGCGCCAACTGGGTAGGCGCCCCTGCTGGGGGCCCCAGGCCGGGGGCTTGCCGCGACAGATGCCCGGATACACGGGCGTGGCGCCATGGGGGGCGGAGATGTCCGCCAGCAGGCGCCGGCTGCAGCGGCACGGATACAGGCAACCGGCGCGGCGCAGGCTCGAGAGCACGGTGGCGTACAGGCCCCGACGCTCGCTCTGGCGCAGGGGCGGCCCATCCCAAGCCAGGCCCAGCCAGGTGAGATCCGCCAGGATCGCCGCTTCGGCCCCGGGGCGGTTGCGGGGGGTGTCGAGGTCGTCGATCCGCAGCAGCCATTCCCCCCCCTGCAACCGGGCAATCAACCAAGACAGCAGCGCCGTGCGCAGGTTGCCCAGGTGTTGCGGCCCGGTGGGGGAGGGGGCGTAGCGGCCCCTGGGGCCCTGGGCCCGCAGCCGTGCGGCCTGCTCGAGCCGTTGCTGCAGGTGATCAGGCAGCACGGCGGGGCGGTGGCGCTGAGGGGCCCATCATGCAAACCAGCATGCAAAAAGGCGGCCCGAAGGCCGCCTTGAGCCGATGCGCTAAACGCATCACGTTGATCGCTTTAAACGGGCGGGGATCAGCCCTGAACGCGGTCCTTGAACAGCTTGCCGGCCGTGAAGGCGGGCACGCGCTTGGCGGGGATTTTGATCTTTTGGCCGGTCTTGGGGTTCAGACCCTGACGGGCGGAGCGCTCGCGGGGCTCGAAGGAGCCGAAGCCAAGGATCGACACCTTCTTGCCTTCCACCACCGAGTCGATGATGGTTTCGATGGCGGCGTCCACCACTTGGGCAACGTCGGTTTTGGTCAGCTCGGTGCGGGCAGCCACGAGGTTGACGAGATCAGCTTTGTTCATCGGAGTGGGAAAGCCTCTGGGATCAGCAGCAGCCGGGCGGCTCGGGAAGTCCGACCGCCACTGGTTTCAGCGCGCCAATCGTATGGGTGTTGGCAAGGAGCGGCAACCAAAACACCCCCCGCGGCAACACGGTTTTGCCACTTTTGTTGCCGAAATCAGCGCCACGGGGGCCGAAATGGGCCCCGTGGCACCCCCTTAAGCGGGCTGCTGAAGCGCCAACGCCTCCAGATCCAGCCGCTGCAACAGGTCCCAGCCATGGGGGATCAAGGCCTCACCCCGCAGGGCCCCCAGGCCGGCGCCACTGGCCAGCCACAGGGGGGGCGTGTCGGGCCCCGGCGGCGGCAGCCATCCGCGCAACCGCTCGAGGCTGCGCAGCCAGCGCCCCCAATGGAAGCTGCGCCGGTGGCGCAGCGGGGCGGCTTGCCCCTCCGCCACGGGGCTGAGCAGCCGCCCACAGAACAGCACCGCCATCTCCCCCAGCGCCCCCCCCTGGGCCAGCAGCACCGACGCCCCCGGGGTGGGGCCGGGGGTCCACAGGATCCGCAGGCCGGGCGCCAAGGCCAGCTCGGCGCCGAAGGGCTGCAGCCCCTGCACCCCCGGCAACAAATAGGCCTCCTGCTCCTGCACCAGCACCGGCCAGCCCAACGCCTCCTGGAAGCGGCGCACGCGGCCATGGCCCTCGCGGCTGGTGAGCAGGATGCGCCCCTCACCCCGGCGGCACAGCAGCTCCAGGTTGGCCTCGGTGTAGGCCGGGCAGTCGATCAGCCATCCACCCGCCCCATCGGGGCCGGGGCCATCCAGCCACCAGGCACTGCCCCCCTGGGTGTCGCGGTTGGGGGCAAACAGCCACAGGGGCTCCAGCACCTGCCGCGCCGGCCGCCCCGCCTCCGTGGGTTGGGTTGGGAGCGATGACATGGCGAGCCAGAACCCAAGGGCCAGATCTAGCTTGTGACAACGGCCTGCAGGACCCGTTGCGCGCGATCCACCTGGGACAGTCGTGGCCCCTGGGGTCGAGCACCACCGCCAAGGGGGTGAACTTCGCCTTGGCGGCGCCCATGGCCACCCGGGTGGAGCTGCTGCTGTTTGCCCATGGGGATGCGCCTGAGCCCGAGCAGGTGGTGGAGCTGCAGCCGCAGCACCGCTCCGGCGACATCTGGCATGTGGAGGTGGAGGGGGTTGGCATCGGCTGCTGCTACGCCTACCGGGTGTTCGGCCCGCTGCAACCCGGCCGGCACGGCTTCAACCCCTCCAAGCTGCTGCTGGATCCCTGCGCCCGCGCCATCGCCGGCTGGAACGTCTACCGGCGGGTGGATGCGATCGGCGCGGTGCCCAACACCGCGAGCTGCCTCAAGGGGGTGGTCACCGAGCGCGACCGCTTTGATTTCAATGCCGCCCCCCGCCCGCGCCACAGCTGGCAGCGCACGGTGGTTTACGAGCTGCATGTGGGGGGCTTCAGCCGCGGCGACGGCAGCCCCATCCACCCCGAGCGGCAGGGCACCTACCTGGGGCTGATCGACGCCATCCCGCACCTGCAGCAGCTGGGCATCACCACGGTGGAGCTGCTGCCGGTGATGGCCTTCGACCCCCACGACGCACCGCCGGGCCGCCTCAACTACTGGGGCTACAGCCCCATCAGCTGGATGGCGCCGCACCACGGCTACCAGCAGGGAGACGATCCGCTGCAGATCCGCCAGCAGGTTCGCGAGCTGGTGAGCGCTTGCCACCGGGCCGGGCTCGAGGTGCTGGTGGATGTGGTGTACAACCACACCTGCGAGGGCAACCAGGCGGGGCCCACCCTCAGCTGGCGCGGCATCGACGACCGCCTCTACTACCACCAGAACGCCAAGGGCGACTACCTGGATGTGAGCGGCTGCGGCAACTCCATCGCCGCCAACCGCCCCCTGGTGCGGCGGCTGATCCTCGAATCGATGCGCTGCTGGGCCCTGGAGCTGGGGGTGGATGGCTTCCGCTTCGACCTCGGCATCGCCCTCAGCCGTGGCGAGGAGCTGGCCCCCCTCGATCACCCACCCCTGTTTGAGGAAATCGAGGCCGACCCGGAACTGGCGGACCTCAAGCTGGTGAGCGAGCCCTGGGACTGCGGCGGCCTCTACCGCCTCGCCGACTTCCCGGCCCGGCGGGTGGGGGCCTGGAACGGCCGCTACCGCGACGACGTGCGCCGCTTCTGGAAGGGGGATGACAAAAGCTGCTGGACCATGGGGCAGCGGATCGCCGGCAGCCCGGATCTGTTCGGCGGCCAGCCGGCGGCGCTGGGCCGCAGCATCACCTTCCTCACCGCCCACGACGGCTTCACCCTCGCCGACCTGGTGAGCTACGACCGCAAGCACAACCTGGCCAACGGCGAAGACAACCGCGACGGCGACAACCACAACAACAGTTGGAACCACGGCGCCGAGGGCCCCAGCAGCGATCCGGCGGTGGAGGCCCTGCGCAACCGCCAGCTGCGCAACCTGCTCACCACCCTGCTGATCAGCCCGGGGGTGCCGATGCTGCTGATGGGCGATGAGGTGCGCCGCAGCCAGGGGGGCAACAACAACGCCTGGTGCCAAGACAACCCCCTCGGCTGGATGCACTGGCAACCGGATGAGGGCGACCGGGCCCTGCAGCTGTTTGTGCGGCGGCTGATCCACCTGCGCCATCACCTGGCGGATCTGCTCAATCCCGAGCTTCCCCATGGGGAGGCCAAGTCGCCCCGGTTCGACCAAAGCGGCCACCTGCTGCGCCAGTGGCATGGGCTCAAGCTGGGCCAGCCCGACTGGGCCAGCTGGTCGCACACCCTGGCCTGGAGCCTCAACGACCGCCAGCGGGGCCCCCTGCTGTGGTGCGGCATGAACGCCTTCCACCAGGAGCTCTGCTTTGAACTGCCCCGCTGCCAGGAGGGTTGGCTGCAGGTGATCAACACCGCCCAACCGGCCGGCGCCGATCTGCCGGAGCAGCCGTTGGCCATCAGCGGGGCCAGCGCTCCGCTCACCAGCCGCAGCTTGATGCTGCTGGTGGCGGAACCGCTGATGCGGGGGCATCAGCTGTAAAAGCGGGCTGCGGGAATCGAACCCGCATCATCAGCTTGGAAGGCTGAGGTTTTACCACTAAACTAAGCCCGCAGCAGTACATCTGCACTGTTGCGAATCGCCCTGGCGTGCTGGATTTCACGCTGGCTGAAGCATTATGGCCCGCAGCCCCAGACGCCCCTTTGAGCGCTTCGCACCCGGCGCCGCAAGCCGTCAGCACGGCCACCCGTGACGCCGACGAGCTGCGGGGCCTGAGCCGCCTGCGGCTGCTGCTGGCCTACGGCCTCGGGGACGCCGGCACGGGCATGGCCGCCTCCCTGATCGGCTTCTACCTGTTCATTTTTTACACGGCGGCGGCGGGGCTGCCGGCCTGGATGGCGGGCCTGGTGCTGATGCTGGCCCGCCTCTGGGATGCCATCAACGACCCGATCGTGGGCTGGCTGAGCGACAAGACCCGCACCCCCTGGGGCCCGCGGCTGCCCTGGCTGGTGGGCAGCGCCGTGCCCCTGGGCATCGCCATGGCCCTGATGTGGTGGCTGCCCCCGGGCGACCACTGGGTGCGCTT
>CAWUND010000005.1:0-21396 GCA_963923815.1 uncultured bacterium | reverse complement strand
GACCATTCCAGAGGCTGCTGCCGTAGCCCACCCCCACCGCCGCCACCGCCACCAGGGCGGCACCGGCGGTGGCCCGGCGGCGCAGGGTTCTCACCCCCAGCAGCGGGTGGTGCATGGCGGCCACGGCCACCAGGCCGTACACCAACAGAAAGGCCAGCACCCCGAATCCCCCCAGCAGCCCGTAGATGGCGCTGGCGCTCCAGTGGTGGTGCAAGAGCGCTGCCCCCAGCAGCACCAACGGCCAGAAGCTGGCGTTGAGGGCCATCGCCGGGGTGCGCCAGCGGGGGTGCAGGGCCTGCAGGCTTGCTGGCAACACCCGCTCCTGCGCCAGCTGATAGGTGACCCGGGTGAGGGCCGTGAGGCAGCCCAGGGCGCTGCCGAACAAACAGAGGAAAGCGCCGATGCGGATCCAGGCGCCGGCCCCCGGGCGCCCCAACTGGTCGGCCAGGGTGCTGATTGGGTCCAATCCCTGGCGTGCCGCCGCCGGCAGCCAGCTCAGGCCTTCGGTGAGCACCACGGCCCACACCAGAAACAGCACGCCCGCCACCAGCACCGCCGTGCGCAGGGCCTGGGGCACGCTGCGTTCGGGCTCCAGCGCTTCCGCCCCCAGGTTGGCGGCGCTCTCAAAGCCGATGAAGCTGAGCACGGCGATCATCAGGCCCGCGCGCACCTGGGTGGCGGTGTCGCCCACGGGGCTGATGGCCCGCAGGTCGGCCGCGGCGCCCCCCTGGCGCAACACCAGGGCACAGAGGCCCAGCACGATCAGGGCCGAGATGGTTTCGGTGATCAGCATGGTGGTGGTGGACACGTGCACATCCCGCCGGGCCAGCGACCAGCAGGCCACCGCCCCCAGCAGAAAGCTGAGCACCGGCAATTCGGGAAGCCCCAGCGGAGGGAGCAGCGCTTGGATGTAGAAGCCCAGAAAGGCCAGGCAGGCCAGCAGGGTGGCGCCGTAGCCGAGCAGCAGGGCCCAGCAGGCCAGGCGGCCGATGGGTTGGCCCAGCCCCTGCTCCACGTAGCCGGCGATGCCGGCGGCGCCAGCGGGGTGGTGGCGAAACAGCACCAGGGTTTCGCTCACCAGGGCGATGGCCACCAGGGCGAGGGCGTAGGCAATCCAGGTGGCACGGCCGGCCACGGCCGCCGCCGCCGGGATGTTGATCACCGCCGTGAGGGTGAGCCCCACGGTGCCCACCGCCTGGGCCCCGATGGCCACCGGCCCCAGGCTGCGGCGCAGGGGGCTGGGTGCAACGTCCATGGCCGCGATCCGCTGGCGGAGAGGGTCTGGCTACCTTGGCCCCATTCCGGCGCGCCCGCATGGATCCCGCCGCCCTGATGGCCCCGGAGCAGACCGCAGCGGTGTTGGCGGCCCTGCGCTCGCCGGCGGGGGCCGTGGCCTTTGTGCCCCTCTATGCCCTGTGGGTGACGCTGCTGCTCCCGGGGGTGTGGGCCTCGATGCTGGCGGGTGCCCTCTACGGCCCGCTGTGGGGCAGCGTGCTGGTGTTCATCGGCGCCTGCCTGGGGGCGGAGGCGGCGTTTCTGATCGGCCGGCATGGGCTGCGGGAGTGGGCCCAACGGCGCCTGCGGGCCCTGCCGCGCCTGCTGGCGGTGGAGCAGGCGGTGAGCCGCGAGGGCCTCAAGTTGGTGCTGCTCACCCGCCTGTCACCGGCGTTCCCCTTCTCCCTGCTCAACCTCGCCTATGGCCTCAGCGAGGTGAGCCTGCGGGATTACAGCCTGGGGCTGATCGGCATCCTCCCCGGCACGGTGCTGTTCTGCGGCCTGGGGGCCCTGGCGGGGGATGTGGCCCGCTTTGGCAGCGTGCTGGCGGGCCAGGCGGATGCCGGCACCTGGAGCCTGCGGGTGATCGGGCTGCTGGCCACCGTGGCGGTGGTGGTGCTGGTGGGCCGGGCTGCCCGGCGGGCGCTTCAGGGGGTGGAGCTGCCGGAGTGATCCGGGTTGGGCAGGGGCCAATCCCGCAGGGCGGCGATCAGCACAAACCAGCCCAACCGCAGGCGGGCCAGCGGCCCACGGCGGGCGGCCAGCTCGGCGTACTTGGCCCGGCCGCAGGGGGTTTTGATCCAGCGGTGCACCGCCGCGTCAGCCATGGAGCGGCCCCACGAGCTCCTGCAGCTCCGCTTCGCTCAGCACCGGCACCCCCAGGCTTTCCGCCTTCTCCAGTTTGCTGCCCGCTTCAGCGCCGGCCACCACGTAGCTGGTTTTCTTGCTCACCGAGCCGCTCACCTTGCCCCCGGCCGCTTCGATCAGCGCCTGGGCCTGGCTGCGGCTCAGGGAGGGCAGGGTGCCGGTGAGCACGAAGGTTTGGCCGCTGAGGGGGCCGCTGCCCGCCTGGCGGCGCTGGGCCTGGGCCGCCAGCTCGTCGCCGCTCAGCGCCAGGCTGAACCCCAGCCGCTCCAGCTCGGTGAGCAGCCGTTGGTTGGCGGCGGTGGCGAACCACTGCTGCAGGCTCTGGGCGATTTCGCCGCCGATGCCAAACACCGCCGTGATCAGCTCCGGGGAGTCGAGCGCCGCCGTGGCCAGGTCGGCGGCGCTGGGGAAGGCGGCGGCCAGGGCCTTGGCGTTCACCTCACCCACGTGGTGGATGCCCAGGCCGTAGAGCTGGCGGTGCCAGGGCTGGCCCTTCGAGGCCTGCAGGGCGGCCACCAGGTTGTCGGCGCTCTTGCTGCCCATGCGCTCCAGACTGGCCAGCACGGCCCCATCCAGGCGGTAGAGGTCGGCGATGGAGCCCACCAGGCCGCGGTCCACCAGCTGCTCAATCAGCTTGCTGCCGAGCCCATCCACATCCAGGGCCCCCTTGCTCACCCAATGGCGCAGGGCCCCCCGCAGGATCGCCGGGCAGCTGCTGTTCACGCAGCGGGTGGCGGCTTCCCCGGCTTCCCGCACCAGCTCTGAACCGCATTCCGGGCAGGTGTGGGGCAGCTCCAGGCGTTGGGCGCCGGCGGGCCGCAGCTCCGCCAGCACCCGCACCACCTCCGGGATGATCTCGCCGGCCTTGCGCACCACCACCGTGTCGCCGGCGTGCAGGTCGAGTTCCGCCAGCCGGTCGGCGTTGTGCAGGGTGGCGCGGCCCACGCTGGTGCCCGCCAGGGCCACCGGTTCGAATTCCGCCACGGGCGTGATCACCCCCGTGCGCCCCACCTGGCAGCTCAAGCGCAACAGGCGGCTGGGGGCCTCCTCGGCGGGGTACTTCAGGGCGATGGCCCAGCGGGGGGCCTTTTGGGTGAACCCGGCGGCGTCCTGCAGGGCCAGGGCGTTGAGTTTCACCACCACCCCATCGGTGGCGTAGGGCAGCTGGCGGCGGCCCCCATCCCACCGCTGGAAAAACTGCTCCACGGCCCCCAGATCCGGTAGCAGCTCGGCATTGGGGTTCACCTTGAAACCGGCCTGGCGCAACCAGCTCAACGCCTCCCATTGGCTGGGGGGCGCAGCGCCATCGGGCAGGTGCAGGGTGTAGGCGAAGAAATCCAGCCGCCGGGCCGCCACCACCTTCGGGTCCAGCTGGCGCAGGGTGCCGGCACAGGCGTTGCGCGGGTTGGCAAACAGGGGCTCGCCCCGTTCCGCCCGCTCGCCGTTGATGGTGGCGAAGGTGGTGTCGGGGATGAAGGCTTCGCCGCGCACCTCCACCCACGCGGGTGGTGGATCCAGCTGCAGCCGCAGTGGCACGGCGGCAATGGTGCGCACGTTGGCGGTGATCTCTTCCCCCTGCTCCCCATCGCCGCGGGTGGCGGCCCGCACCAGCACCCCGTGCTCGTAGCTGAGGGCCAGGGCGTTGCCGTCGATCTTCAGTTCCCCCACCATCGGCAGGGCCGTGCCGGCAGGGCGGTCGAGCACCTTCAGCAGGCGGCCGTACCAGGCCTCCAGCTCCTCGGTGTTGAAGGCGTTATCCAGGCTGAGCAGGCCGATGCGGTGCCGCACGCTGCTGAACCCCTCCGCCGGCGCCCCACCCACCCGTTGGGTGGGGCTGTCGGGGGCCCGCAGCTCGGGATGCCGCTGCTCCAGCTCCAGCAGTTCGCGGTAGAGCTGGTCGTAGACGGGATCCTCCATCAGCGGAGCATCCAGCACGTAGTAGGCGTGGGCGGCGCGGTTCAGCAGCCGGCGCAGTTCAACCGCCCGCTGGCTGGCTGGGGACCCGGGCTCGGGGCTGCTCACCGCTGTTCAGGGCAACGGCCTCAGGCCGCCACCATGCGCTGGATGCGATCCACCTTCCAGTCGTCCTCCACCTTCACGAAGGTGAAGTCGAGGGGCAGTTCCTCGTTGCCCTCGGATTTCAGCTTCACGGTGAGGATGATCTGCTCCTCCTGGATGCGCGGCCGGCCGGACTTGAGGTTGCGGTATTTGTTGAGCTCCAGGCCCGCCAGGAAGCGGATGAACTGCTGGCGGTTCACGTGGGAGCGGTAGTTCTTGGTGGTGAGCAGGTAGGCCGCGTCAATGCGGCCTGAGGCCACCTGGGTGAAGAACTGCTTGATCACCGGGTTGATGCCCCGGGCGTTCAGCACCAGCTTCACGGCGCTGATCGTCCAATACAGGAGCAGGGCACCGGCACCGGCCATCAACGCCTTGGTGCCCAGGGTCTGCACCAGTTGCCAGTCCATGGACGCACGCGTGTGTTGCCGGTGATTCTGCAGGAACAGCCGGCAGACTGTGCGGGCTGAACCGCCCCGCCGGCGTGCCCCTTGCTCCGCTGCTGCCGCTGTTCCATCGGTTCAACCGCGAGCATTTCGACAGCTCCCTCAGCGGCCCCGACGGCCTCAGCCTGGTGAGCGTGCGCTGGAGCGACGGCCGCATGCGCCGCAGCGCCGGCCTGTACCGCTACGGCCACGACCGCAGCGGCAGCGCCATCAGCGAGATCGTGCTGTCACGCCCCCTGCTGGAACCGCTGCCGCTGGAGGCCACCGCCAGCACCCTGTGCCACGAAATGATCCACGCCTGGGTGCACCGGGTGGTGGGGGTTGAGGAGGTGCACGGCCCCCACTTCCGGGCCCGCATGGCGCGCATCAACCAGGCCCAGAGCGCGTTTGTGATCAGCGTGCGCCACCGCTTTCCGGTGCCGGCCCAGCCCGCCCGCTGGCTGGCCCGTTGTCCCGGCTGTGGCCTGGTCTCCCCCTACCGCCGCCGCCGTGAGGGGGTGGCCTGCCGCCTCTGCTGTGAGCGGTTCCATGGGGGGCGCTGGAGCGCCCGGTATCAGCTGGTGTTCGAGCCCGCCGCGGTCGCTTAACTTGCGCCAAACCCGCCGCATCGGCCGTGAGTACTGCCCTGTGGGCCCTGCAATGGAGCGGGGTCACCATCGCCCTGCTGGGGCTGGGGCGCGACCGCTGGTTGCGGCTGCGCCGGTTGGGCCGCTGAGCTCCGTAGCCTGAGCCAATGCCCGAGTTCGACGATCGCTGGGAGACCCGTCGCCGCCCCCGCAGTGAGTGGCGCGGTGAGGGGCGCGGTGAGCCCCGCCTGGAGCAGCGCCTCGACCAATGGATGAGCGCCGGCCGTCAGTTGGTGGATGGGGTGGCCGGCACCCGGCCCGGTTCACGGGCCGGAGCCGAGGCGCGCTCCAATGGCGGCCTGCGGCTCAACCAGGTGGGCCGCTGGGTGGAAACCAAGTTGGATTGGCTGCTGGAGGACGACGAGGCCTGGCGGGAGTCGTGGGAGCAGCCGGAGCGTGCACGGCGTGCGGCCGAGCCCCTGCGGGCGGATCAGCCCAGCCGGCCGCGGCGTCAGCCACTGCAGGCGATCTCACGCCGCGAGACCCAGCCAGACCCCGCTCAGCTGGAGGACTGGCCCGATGCGGACAACTTCACGCTGAACCGCTGGAGCCGCAGCGCTGAGCCGCCTAGGCAGGCGGCGGAGCCCAATCAGGCGGCGTCGCGTCCTCCGGGCCGGGCGGTGCCCCGCTCCTCCAGGCGCCGTTTCGACGATCCGTCGTGACCCGGGCGGGTCGCTCGGCTCACCTGGTAGCTGCAGCCCCGTTGGCGCAACTCCGCATTCACCGGATCCACCAGGTCACCGGGGAGCTCTTCGGCCATTTGATCGGCGCTGGTGCTGATCGAGGGCGACCCCTCATCGAGGGCGCTCAGCAGTTCGGCCCACTGGCACACCAGCGGGTTGTGGCGGCCCGGGGGTCCACCGCGGGAGGGATGGCTGGCCATGGACGCAGGTTCTGAAGTACGTCCATGCTGGCCGAAGCACAAACATGTTCAAGCTGTCAAGTCAGATCTGTAGCCACTCGTCACCTCTGTTGCAAATTGTCATGACGGAGTGTGTGCGGCGGGGCCCAGCCAGCGCTCCAGGGCCGGTGCAAACACCTCCCGGATCACGGTGAGCTCGCGGCCGCCGCGGAAGAAGCGGTAGTGGCGGCTCCAGTAGGGCCCCGGTTGGCCAAAGCCCTGCTCCAGCAGCGGCGCCTCCACCAGCGCCAGGCCATCCACCTCCCGGTAGAGCTCCGCCCGCTCGGCGGTGAGGCTGCGCCAGATCGGCTGGTTGCGCTCCCGCAGGTGTTGGTCGGCCTGCTCCTGGTTCCACCAGCTCTCCGCCCAGGCCAGGGTGCGGCCGCCGCAGCGCAGCCACACCTGGCGCCGCAGCAGGGGCGGATCCAGCTCCGCGATCTCCCGCGGCGCCTCGGCTCCGGGGTTGGGGTCTGGGGCCATGCAAATCACCTCCACCTCCACCGCCAGGCCCGTGAGCGATTGCAAATGGCGGGTGGGGCTGCCATCCCCCAGCAGCAACAACCGCCAGGCGCCGCTCAGCCGTGGGCTCACGGCCGACACCACCTCCTCGGCGGAGGCCTGCCAGAGCGGTTGCGGCGAGGGCCACAGCCCGGAGGGCTCAGGGGTGGGGGGCAACGGTGCTCAGAAACCTGCGCTGATGCTGACGCGTCGGGTGATGCCACCGCGTTCGATCACGGCCCCATCGCCGCTGGTGGCCACCAGCCGCCAGCCGCTGTTGCCGATGCTGTCGCCCACCAGGGCATTGCTGGAGCTGCCCCCCACCTGGAAGATCGCCGAGCCCGAGCGTCCGGGGATCTGCACCACCCCCAGCAGTTCTGGGATGCCCCCCGATCCACTGGCTGCGGTGGTGGCGGTGCCGCTGCCTGCGCTGAGCGGGGGTGCCGGCGCCCGCAGGGTGCCGCTGAGGGGCACCTGCAGGGGCGCCAGGGCGCCGGGCCTCGCCTCCAACTGCTGCAGTTCCTCGATCCAGGGCTCCGTCGGGGGTGGCGGCGGCAGGCCATCGGCGCTGGTCACCGCCTGGCCGCCACTGGCGTCGGCCGGCACCGCCAGGCCGCGGATGCCCTCCAGCAGCCGCAGGTTGCGCTCCTGGCGCAGGTCTTGATGGGCGTCGCTCCAGCCCCGCCACAGCCCAAAGCAGGCCACCAGGCTGAGCCCCGCCACGCCGCAGGCCAGGGCGGCCGGGATGGGGCGCATGCCCCTGGCCACCGGCTGGGGGGCGTGCTCCCTCACCGCCACCTCGATCGGTGGGGTTGTCTGGTGGCCCGGATCGGCGGCGTTGAGGAACACCCGGTCCATCACCTGCTCTGCCTTGAGCTCCCAGTAGGCCCTTGAGGTGGTGCTGGCGGGGGCTGGGCTCACCGTTCGGGCGAGGGCGGGCAACGGCGTGGCCGCACCCTATCGGCCGGCGCTGGGCTTGGCGAGGGCCTGGCGCCGCTGCTCCAGCTCCAGCCAGAGCATCAGGGCGGTGACATCGGCGGGGCTCACCCCCGGCACCCGTGAGGCCTGCCCCAAGGTGTGGGGCTCGATCGCCGCCAGCTTTTCGCGGGCTTCCCGCGACAGGGTGCCGATGCTGGCGTAGTCGATGCCGCTGGGGATCGGCCGCTGCTCCTGCTTCTTCACCTGCTCGATCTGCTGCTGTTGGCGGGAGAGGTAGCCGCTGTATTTGATGTCGATCTCGGCCCCCTCGCGCACGTCCTGGGGCAGCTCCGCCGCCGCCAGGCCGTGCTGCACCAGGTCGGTGCTGTGGAAGCCGGGCCGGCGCAGCAGATCCGCCAGGGTGATCGAGCCCTTGATGGCCGCGCCCGTCTGGGCCTCCACCGCCGCCGCCACGGGATCGCTGGCCTTGAGCCGCACCGTCTCCAGCCGTTGGGTTTCGGCGGCAATGGCGGCCTGCTTGCGCTGGTAGAGCTCCCAGCGGCGGTCGTCGATCAGCCCCAGCTCCCGCCCCAGGGGGGTGAGGCGACGGTCGGCGTTGTCGCCCCGCAGCACCAGGCGGTACTCGCTGCGGCTGGTGAGCACCCGGTAGGGCTCCCGCAGGTCTTTGGTGATCAGGTCGTCGACCATCGTGCCGATGTAGCTGCCCTCCCGCGGGAAGTGCACCGGCGGTTGCCCCCGCAGCTGGCGCACCGCATTCAGCCCCGCCACCAGCCCCTGGGCGGCCGCCTCCTCATAGCCGGTGGTGCCGTTGAGCTGACCGGCGGAGTAGAGGCCCTGCACCCGCTTGGTTTCCAGGGAGGGCTTGAGCTGGGTGGCGGGCAGGTAGTCGTAATCCACCGCATAGGCGGGCCGCAGCATCACGCACTGCTCCAGGCCGGGCAGGGTGCGCAGCAGCTCCAGCTGCAGCCGCTCCGGCAACCCGGTGGAAAACCCTTGCACGTAGATCTCCGGGGTGTCGCGCCCCTCGGGCTCCAGGAAGATCTGGTGCGACTCCTTGTCGGCGAAGCGCACGATCTTGTCTTCGATCGAGGGGCAGTAGCGGGGGCCCTTGCTGTCGATGAAGCCGCCGTAGATCGGCGTGAGGTGCAGGTTGTCGCGGATCAGCTGGTGGGTGGCCGCCGTGGTGCGGGTGATGTGGCAGCTCATCGGTTCGCCGCTCACCCAGCTGCTGGGGTCGAAGGAGAAGTAGCGGTCGTGGGCGTCGCTGGGCTGCTCCTCGAGCCGGTCGAGGGCGATGCTGCGGCGGTCCACCCGGGCCGGCGTGCCGGTTTTGAGGCGCCCCATCTGGAAGCCCAGCCCCTCGAGGGCCTCGGTGAGCCCTTCGGCGGCCTGCTCGCCGGCGCGGCCTGCCGCCATCGATTGGTTGCCCACCCAGATCTGGCCCCCCAGGAAGGTGCCCGCCGTGAGAATCACCGCACCGGCGCCGTAGCCGCTGCCGAAGTAGGTGCGCACGCCCTGGATTTGGCCGTCCTGCACCTCCAGGCCCGTCACCATCGCCTCCCGCAGGGCCAGGTTGGGGGTGTGCTGCAGCAGCTGCAGCATCTGCCGCGCGTACTGGCGTTTGTCGGTTTGGGCGCGCAGGGCCCACACCGCCGGGCCGCGGCTGGCGTTGAGCACCCGCTTCTGCAGGGCGGTGGCATCGGCCAGGCGGCCGATCACGCCGCCGAGGGCATCCACCTCATGCACCAGCTGGCTCTTGGCCGGTCCCCCCACCGCGGGGTTGCAGGGCTGCCAGGCGATGCGGTCGAGGTTGAGGGAAAACAGGGCCGTGGAGCAGCCCAGCCGCGCCGCCGTGAGGGCGGCTTCGCAGCCCGCATGGCCGCCCCCCACCACGATCACATCGAAGTGTTCCGTGAAGGGCTGGCGGCTCTCCCCTGGGGTGGGCGTGGGGCTGGACATCCGTTGACGCTACGGCTCCGGCCCGTTCAGGCGGCCAGGTTGCGGAAGCGGGTGAACTGCGGTTCAAACAGCAGCTTCACGGTGCCCACGGGGCCGTTGCGGTGCTTGGTCACGATGATCTCGGTGATGCCGCGATCCGGCGTGTCCGGGTTGTAGTACTCGTCGCGGTAGATCATCAGCACCAGGTCGGCGTCCTGCTCGATCGAGCCCGATTCCCGCAGGTCGGAGAGCATCGGCCGTTTGTTGGTGCGGGCCTCCACACCCCGGCTGAGCTGGGAGAGGGCGATCACCGGCACATTCAGCTCGCGGGCCATCTGCTTGAGGCCCCGGGTGATGCGCGAGAGCTCCTGCACGCGGTTGTCGGAGCCGCCCCCCTCCATCAGCTGCAGGTAGTCGATCACCACCAGCCCCAGCTCCTTGCCGCTTTCGGCCATCAGCCGGCGGCAGAGGGAGCGCATCTCGAGCACCCCGGCGTTGGGCTTGTCGTCGAGGAAGATCGGCATCTGCCCCAGGGTGCTGATGCCCTGCCCCAGCAGCGGCCATTCATCGGGGTTGAGGCGCCCGGTGCGCAGCCGGCCGCTTTCGATGCCCACCTCCATGGCCAGCAGGCGGTAGGTGAGCTGCTCCTTGCTCATCTCCAGGGAGAACACGCACACCGGCAGGTTGTGGAGCTGGGCCACGTTCTTGGCCAGGTTGAGCGTGATCGCCGTTTTGCCCATGGCGGGGCGGCCGGCCACGATGATCAGGTCGCTGCGCTGCAGCCCCTGGGTCATGGCGTCCAGGTCGTAGAAGTTCACCGGGATGCCCGCCACCGCGGTGCCCAGGGAGCGGCTTTCGATCTCGTTGAAGGTGGCGGTGAGGATCTCGGCGGTGGGGGTGAGCCCCGTGCTGGGTTTCTCCTGGCTGATGGCGAAGATGCGCTGCTCCGCCTCATCGAGCACCTGCTCCATGGGCTTGCTCTGGTCGAAGCCGAGGCGGATCACCTCATTGCCGGAGCGGATCAGCTGCCGCCGCAGGTATTTGTCCATCACCAGGCGGGCCACCTGGTCGATGGAGGCGGTGGAGAGGGTGCGCTCCACCAGCTCCACCAGCCGGTTGCTGCCGCCCACCTTCTCCAGGTTGCCCGTGTCCGCCAGCCAGGCCGACATGGCGGTGAGGTCGGTGGGTTTGCCCTGGCTGTGCAGCATCAGGGCGGTGCGGTAGATCTCGCGGTGGGCCGTCAAATAAAAGGCCTCCGGCTGCAGCACATCGGCCACGCGGCCAATGGCGTCCGGGTCGAGCAGGATGCCCCCCAGCACCGCCTCCTCCGCCTCCAGGTTCTGGGGCGGCACGCCATCGGGGGTGGCCTCGAAACCGAGGCCGTCATTGCTGCGGCGCCCGCGGTTGCCGCTGCCCTGCCCTGACCCCGCCTGGCCCTCGTCGTTGCCGTCCTGCTGGGGAGCCAGGTTGCTGAGGGGCACGCTCACCATGGGGGCCGCGGGGAAGGGGCAAACAAAAAGCCGTCAGACCCCTGGGGGGCTGACGGCCGGGGGAGATCCATTGTGCAGCCTGTGGCCGGAAGCGCCCAGCTCCGGTGCTCAGTGGCTCACAGGTCTCAGTGGCTCACCACTTCCAGGTTGATCTCGGCGGTGACTTCGCTGTGCAGCTTCACCTGCACCTTGTAGCTGCCGGTGCGGTGGATTTCGGGCACGGTGATGTCGCGGCGATCCACCTCTTTCTTGGTGGCGGCCTCGATGGCTTCGGCCACGTCGGCGTTGGTCACGGTGCCGAACAGCACGTCGTCACCGCCGGTCTGCTTCTTCACGGTGAAGCGGCCGATGGTGTCGAGGGCGGTGCGGAAGGCCACGGCCTCCGCCTTGAGGGCGGCCTGACGCTCCAGTTCTTTGGCGCGGCGGTGCTCCACCTGGCGCAGCACCGCGGGGGTCACGGGCACGGCCTTGCCTTGGGGCAGCAGGAAGTTGCGGGCGTAGCCGGGAGCCACCTCCACCAGATCGCCGTCCTTACCCAGGCTGAAAACGTCCTCGCTGAGGACCACGGAAACGCGCTTGGCCATGGGAAACGACGAACGAACGATCAACGCTGAAGCGATCGATCAGCGTACGCCACGGCTCGATCCCATCCCCTGCAGCGCCGCCGGCAGGCGCACCGCGGTGGCCAGACCCAACCGCTGCAGCAGCTGGATGTGCAGCCAGGTGAGGTCGGGCTCTCGCCAGCCCCAGCCGTGGCGCGCGGAATGGGGATAGGCGTGGTGGGTGTTGTGCCAGCCCTCGCCAAAGGTGAGGGCCGCCACCCAGGGGTTGTTGCGGGAGCCATCGCCGCTGTCGTGCAGCACGTAGCCCCAGCGGTGGGTGGCCGAGTTCACCAGCCAGGTGCAGTGGTACACGAGCACCAGCCGCAGGGGGATCCCCCACAGCACCAGGGCCCAGCCGCCGGCGCCGCAGCTGCTGCCGATCCAGAACAGCAGGGCGGCCAGGGGCAGCTGCAGCAGCAGGAACCAGCGGTTGAGCCAGCGGTAGTAGGGGTCTTGGGCCAGGTCGCCCGTGAGCCGCGGCACGGCCCCCTGGGCGGGCACGGTTTCCAGCATCCAGCCCAGGTGACTCCACCAGAAGCCCCGGTGGCTGTTGTGATGATCTGGATCCGTATCGGAAAATTTGTGGTGGTGGCGATGCAGCCCCACCCAGTCGATCGGGCCGTGCTGGCAGCTGAGGGCGCCGCAGGTGGCGAAGGCGCGTTCCAGCCAGCGGGGCACCCTCAGGGCCCGGTGGCTGAGCAGCCGGTGGTAGCCGATGGTGACCCCCAGGCAGGCGGTGATCCAATAGAGCACCAGCAGCGAGGCCACGGCTGGCAGGCTCCAGAACTGGGGCAGCAGGGCCACCAGGGCCAGGGCGTGCAGGGCCGCCATGAACCCGAGCACGGGCCAGTTGGGCTGGCGCCCCTGCTGGGTTGGGTGCGCCGTGGCGGCCCCGCCGCGGGGGCGGTGCAGGTGGGCGACGCGGCCGGGGGCGGAGATGGTGGCCAGCATGGGCCTTCCAGGCGAAATCATTTAAAATCGTAGCAGTACGCATTCGTATCGCGTGACCTTGCGGGACGAACTCGAATCGGGGCGGGATGCTTTCGGCCACCTGGTGCGGGTGTGGCATGAGCGCAACGGCTGGAGCCAGCGGGTGCTGCCGGCCCTGGCGGAGCGGCTCGAGCTCGGGCGGGTGCACAATTCGCAGCTCTCCAATCTGCGCAACCGCAAGCTGGCCTCCCCGGGGCCGGAGCTGTTCGTGGCCCTGGGCCGCATCAACCAGGTGCTGGCGGCCCAGCCGCCCGGTGGCCTGGACCCGCTGCTGGAGCAGCGGCTGCAGGATGGCCCCGAGTTGCTGCAGGCGTTGCGCCAGTCGGCGCTGCCGCTGCTGGGCGACGACGGTGCGCCCCTGGGGCCGGCCCAGCTGTTCGAGATCTTTGTGGGCCTGCGGCCCCTACCCGGCGCCTTCGATTGGCGCATTGCCGGCCCCGAGGCCGCCGACCTCAGCGCCGCCCTGGCGGAGTTGTTCAGCGCCGGCCGGCCGTGGCGCCTGTGCCGCGATCAGCTCCTGGAGGCCTACCCCGCCGAGAAGCGCCAACGCCGGGAGCGGTTTGCGGCGGTGATGGCCGGGCAACGGGATTACAGCGCCGAGGAGCTGGATGCGGAGCTGCCCGACCTGCGCCGCACCCTGGCGGCCCTGGGGGCCCTCACGGACCAGGAACTCAGCGCCGATCAGTTTCTGGAGCTGCTGCGTGGGCGCGCCCGCCGCCTGCAGCACCCCCAGGGAAGCGCTGCCCCCGAGGCGCTGGGTGAGGCGATTCGCCGGCGCCTGCAGGCCGGCGGGTGATCAGGCGGGGTAGCGGGCCTCGCGAATGCGCCGCGCCCAGCCAAAGCGCCGCAGCAGCTTGATGTGCTCCCAGGTGATGTCGAACTCAAACCAGCGCAGGCCGTGGCGGGCGCTGGAGGGGTGGGCGTGGTGGTTGTTGTGCCAGCCCTCGCCGAAGCTCAGGATCGCCACCCACCAGCAGTTGCGGGAGAGGTCGGGGCAATCGAAATTGCGGTAACCGCAGGCGTGGGTGGCGGAGTTGACCAGCCAGGTCACGTGGTACACGAGCACCAGGCGCAGCGGGATGGCCCACAACACCAGCCCCAGGCCGCCGCCGTGCACTTGGGCTGCATTGCCATACCAATAGAGGGCCGCCCCCAGGGGGATCTGCAGCAACAGGAACCAGCGGTCGAGCCAGCGGTAGAAGGGATCCTGGAGCAGGTCGCCGGTGAACCGGTGCAGCTCCCGCAGGGCCGGGATGTCGTGCAGCATCCACTCGCTGTGGGCCCACCACAGGCCGCGGGCGGCGTCGTGGTGATCGTTGGGCTGGTCGGAGAACTTGTGGTGGTGGCGGTGCAACCCCACCCATTCGATCGGGCCGCTCTGGCAGGCCAGGGAGCCCATCAGCACCAACAGCCGCTCCAGCCACTTGGGTGCCACGAAGCTGCGGTGGGCCACCAGGCGATGCAGCCCCAGGGTGACCCCCAGAACGGTTGTCCAATAGAGAGCCGCCAGCACCACGACCCCCTGCCAGCTCCAGTACTGCGGCAGCAGGGCGAACACCGCCCCCACATGGATGGCCAGCATGAAGCCGGTGGTGCCCGCCTTGAATTTTTTCTGGCTGCGGGGCAACGGGGCCCGCGGCACCACCAGGGCGGCGCGCATGCGGGCATCCTGGGCGGCGCTGTAGCCATGGCCGGCATCGCCGTTTGCGCCGTCACCCAGATCCACGTTGATGCGTGCTGGGCGGGCCGCACCGGCGGCGTCTGGGGCTAAGACCAAAGTGAACTCCTGAAGGATGCGCAGGCTTCGGATTCGCTCGTTGGCTCCGGCGGAACGGAACCTGCGCACCACTGGCCTGGGTGGTTGTCCACAGCAAACGCTGTAGCCAAACCAACAGATCGGCAAAATCTAGACGGATGGGTGCTTGCCGTGATGACGTCTCCACGCCAGGCCTGGGCTGCCGAGCAGGTGGCCGCCGCCCTGGAGCACATCGCGCCGCTGGTGCAGCAGCGCCGGGCGGGGGTGCAGCCGCGTCTGCAGCGGGTGCTGCAGGCCTTCGCGGCGGAGCGCCTGGGGGTGCACCACTTCGCCTCCGTGAGCGGCTACGGCCACGGCGATCTGGGGCGCGAGGTGCTGGATCGGGTGTTTGCCAGGGTGCTGCAGGCGGAGGCCGCCGCGGTGCGCCTGCAGTTTGTGAGCGGCACCCACGCCATCGCCGCCGCCCTGTTCGGGGTGCTGCGCCCCGGCGATCGCCTGCTGGCCCTCACCGGTCGCCCCTACGACACCCTCGAGGAGGTGATTGGCATTCGGGGTAGCGGCCAGGGCTCCCTGGCGGAGTTCGGCGTGGCCTACGACGAGTTGCCCCTGTTGGCGGACGGCACGGTGGACGGGGAGGGCATGGCGGCCGCCCTGGAGCCCGCCACGCGCATGGTGCTGATCCAGCGCAGTTGCGGCTACAGCTGGCGCCCTTCGCTCAGCGTGGATCAGATCGGTGCCCTGGTGGAGCGGGTGAAGGCCCTGCAGCCCGGTTGCCTGGTGTTTGTGGACAACTGCTACGGCGAGTTGGTGGAGCTGCAGGAGCCCACCGCCGTGGGGGCCGACCTGATGGCCGGCTCGCTGATCAAAAACCTCGGGGGCACCATCGCCCCAACGGGCGGCTATGTGGCGGGCCGGGAGGATCTGGTGGAGCAGGCCTGCTGCCGGCTCACCGCCCCCGGCATTGGCCGGGAGGGGGGCACGGGCTTTGATCTGCATCGCCTGTTGTTTCAGGGCCTCTTTCTGGCGCCCCAGATGGTGAGTGAGGCGCTGCTCTGCGCTGAGCTCACGGCGGCGGTGTTCGAGGGGCTGGGGTATGCGGTGAATCCGTTGGTGGGGGGTGTGCGCAGCGATGTGATTCAGGCGGTGCGCTTCGGCAGCCCCGAGCCCCTCAAGGCGGTGTGCCGCGCCTTCCAGGCCTGCTCGCCGGTGGGCTCCTACCTGGATCCGGTGCCAGCCCCCATGCCCGGTTACGCCAGCGAGCTGGTGATGGCGGGGGGCACCTTCATCGATGGCAGCACCAGTGAGTTCTCCGCCGATGGCCCGCTGCGGGAGCCCTACGTGCTGTACGCCCAGGGCGGCACCCACCTGGCCCATGCCCAACTGGCGCTTGAGCAGGCCCTGCAGGCGCTGAACCCCTGAATTTCCGGCAGACTGCGCCCACGCGTTTTGCAGTGTTGATGGCCGCCAGCTACCCCCAGGACTGCCGCTATGCCGACAGCCATGAATACGTGCGGGTGGAGGGCGACCTGGTGCGCGTGGGCATCACCGCCTTTGCGGTGGAGCAACTGGGGGACATCGTGTTTGTGGAGCTGCCCGATCCCGGTGCCGCCATCAGCCAAGGCAGTGGCTTTGGCTCCGTGGAATCGGTGAAGGCGGTGGAGGATCTGCTGGCGCCCGTGAGCGGCACCGTGGAGGCCCGCAACGAGGCGGTGCTGGCCAGCCCTGAGGAGCTCCAGAACGATCCCCACGGTGAGGGCTGGCTGCTGTTGGTGCGCCCTAGCGATCCGAGCCAGATCGAGGCGTTGATGGATGCCGCCACCTACAGCGGCAAGGTGGATGGCCACTGAGCTGCAGCCGGGGTTGAGCCCGTTCGTTGCCCGCCACATTGGTCCGGATGCGGCGCAGCAGGCCCGCATGCTGGCCGATCTCGGCCTGGCGGATCTGGAGGCCCTGGCGGCCCAGGTGGTGCCCGACGCCATCCGGCTCGCCCCCGATCAGGCGGAGCTGGGGCTGCCGCAGGGCTGCGATGAGGCCCAGGCCCTGCTGGAGCTGCAGGCGATCGCCGCCGGCAACGCGGTGCGCCGCAGCCTGATTGGCCTGGGCTACTACGGCTGCATCACGCCGGCGCTGCTGCAGCGGCATGTGTTTGAAAACCCCGCCTGGTACACCGCCTACACCCCCTACCAGGCGGAGCTGAGCCAGGGCCGTCTGGAGGCCCTGCTCAACTTCCAAACCCTGATCAGCGAGCTCACGGGCCTGCCGATCGCCAACGCCTCCCTGCTGGATGAGGCCACCGCGGCCGCGGAGGCCATGGCCCTCAGTGCCGCCGCCTGTGGCCGGCCCGAGGCCCGCCGCTTCCTGGTGGACCAGGCGGTGTTCCCCCAAACCTGGGCGGTGCTGCAGACCCGGGCCGAGCCCCTCGACATCGAGCTGGTGCCCGTGGACCCTCGGCAGCTGGAACAGCAGCCCTACCGGTTCGATGGGGCCTTCGGCCTGTTGCTGCAGCTGCCCGGCGCCGATGGCCTGCTCTGGGACCCGGCCCCCGTGGTGGCGGCCGCCCGGGCCGCCGGCGTGATGGTGACGGCCGCCCTGGATCCCCTGGCCCAGGTGCTGATGCAGCCCGTGGGGGCCTTGGGGGTGGAGATTGCGGTGGGGAGCACCCAGCGCTTTGGCGTGCCCATGGGCTTTGGCGGCCCCCATGCCGCCTTTTTTGCCACCACCACCGCCCAGCAGCGGCGCATCCCCGGCCGCCTGGTGGGGCAATCGCTGGATGCGGAGGGCCGCCCGGCCTTGCGGCTGGCGCTGCAGACCCGCGAGCAGCACATCCGCCGCGACAAGGCCACCAGCAACATCTGCACCGCCCAGGTGCTGCTGGCGGTGATGGCGGGCTTCTACGCCGTGCACCACGGCCCGGAGGGGCTGGCCGCCATGGCCCGGCGGGTGCTGCTGCTGCGCACCGTGCTGAGCCGCGCCCTGGAGCAGCTGGGCCTGGCGCCCCTGCCCGGCCCCGGCTTCGACAGCCTGCGCCTCGCAACCCCCGATGCCGCCGCCCTGCTGGATCGCGCCGAGGCGGCCGGCTTCAACCTGCGGCCCGAGCCCCAGGGCCTGGCCATCAGCCTCGATGAATGCAGCACCCTGGAGGAGTTGCAGCGGCTGCTGAGCGCGCTGGCCCCCGTGGGTGCGCCGCTGCCCGATCTGCAGGGGGAGTGGCAAGCGTTGCAGCGGCAGTTGGAGGGCGCAGGCGCCCATGCCAACCCGGAGTCGTTGCTGTGGGGGGGCGAGGTGCCCCAGCGCCAGGGCCCCTGGCTGCAGCAGCCGGTGTTCCAGCAGTACCGCAGCGAAACGGAGCTGTTGCGCTACATCCAGCGGTTGGTGTCCCGCGATTTCTCGCTGGTGCACGGGATGATCCCCCTGGGCAGTTGCACCATGAAGCTCAATGCGGCGGCGGAACTGCAGCCGGTGAGCTGGCCTGCCTTCGCCCAGTTGCATCCGTTTGCCCCGCCGTCCCAGGCCGCCGGCTACCAGCGGCTGGTGGCCGACCTGGAGCAGTGGCTGGCCGCGCTCACCGGTTTTGCCGGGGTGTCGCTGCAGCCCAATGCCGGCTCCCAGGGGGAATACGCCGGCCTGCTGGTGATCCGCGCCTGGCACCGCAGCCGCGGTGACCACCACCGCCGCATCTGCCTGATCCCCACCAGTGCCCATGGCACCAACCCCGCCAGCGCCGTGATGGCGGGCATGCAGGTGGTGCCGGTGGCCTGCGACGACCAGGGCAACATCGACCAGGCCGACCTGGCGGCCAAGGCGGAGGCCCATGCCGCCAACCTGGCGGCGTTGATGGTCACCTACCCCTCCACCCACGGGGTGTTTGAGGAGGGGATCCAGGAGATCTGCGCCCTGGTGCACCGCTGCGGCGGGCAGGTGTATCTCGATGGGGCCAACCTCAATGCCCAGGTGGGGCTGGCCAAGCCAGGGCTCTACGGCGCCGACGTGTGCCACCTCAACCTGCACAAAACGTTCTGCATTCCCCACGGCGGCGGCGGCCCCGGGGTGGGCCCGATCGCGGCGGCGGCGCATCTGCTGCCGTTCCTGCCGGGCCATCCCCTGGCCCAGGCCTGCGGCGGTGACCAGCCGATCGGACCGGTCTCGGCTGCCCCCTGGGGCAGCGCCAGCATCCTGCCGATCAGCTGGATGTACATCCGCATGATGGGGGGGGCAGGCCTGCGCCAGGCCAGCGCCGTGGCCCTGCTGGCGGCCAACTGGTTGGCGGAGCAGCTGGAGCCCCATTTCCCGGTGCTCTACCGCGGCAGCAACGGCCGCGTGGCCCACGAATGCATCCTGGATCTGAGGCCCCTGCGCCGCAGCGCCAGCCTCGAGGTGGACGATCTGGCCAAGCGCCTGATGGACTACGGCTTCCATGCCCCCACGGTGAGCTGGCCCGTGGCCGGCACCGTGATGGTGGAGCCCACCGAGAGCGAAGCCCTGCCCGAGTTGGAGCGTTTCGTGGCGGCCATGGTGGCCATCCGCGCTGAGGCCGCCGCCATTGAGGCGGGCCGCTGCGATCCCCAGGACAATCCGCTCAAGCGGGCGCCCCACACCCTCGCGGCCGTGACCGCCGAGGAGTGGGATCGGCCCTACAGCCGCCAGCAGGCGGGCTTTCCCGCCGGCGAGCAGCAGCTGGCGAGCAAGCTGTGGCCCGCGGTGGCGCGGATTGATAACGCCTACGGCGACCGCAACCTGGTGTGCACCTGTCCGTCCGTGGACGAGATGGCCATGCCCACGGCCGCTTAGGCCCCTTGCGGCCCCCAGCAACCCGTTTATATTTCATGCGCTCAGGGAATTTGCTGAATTTCTTTCGGCTGGATCCCTTGCATCTCCAGCAAGATCTGCTGCAACTGCAGGCATCACTGCAGCCCGGCCATCCACGATGAGTGACGACACCCAGGGCTTGATCGACGCCGGCAAGGCCACGCCGCGGCTGCCGAGCCTGCCCGAAGGGCAAACCCTGCGGGTGGAAGGCACCAATGTGGTGCGCGTTCCCTTCGGTGTGCGGCGGCCGCAACGCACCCGCCCCGCCCGCCCGGAGCATTGGGCCACCCTGGTGATCCCCTTCCAGGCCGGCGGTGGTGCCCCCACCCCGCCGCCCCAGGCGGCCTGAGCCGAGGCGGCTGTCGTTGGCCCCTGCCTTTAGGCAGTGCGATCCAGGCGCCAGTCGATCAGGGCCTTCACGTCATCCACGGAGCTGGCGGGTGCACGGAACGGCAGCTGCTGCATGGGGCTGCGCTCGGGGCGCACCAGCCAGGTGAGGTCGTTCTGGGGGATGAGCACGAAGCCCCGGTAGCGCACCGCCCAGCGTTGATGACGTGTGCTGCTGGGAGTAGTGCGGTCCGTGGCGGTGCCCATGGAGGACTGGTTGGCGCTGTGGGTATTTGAGCCCCGCTAAGGCCCCATGCCGGCAGTTTTTGGTTTTCTTCCGGTGGCTGTAACTGCGCCCTTTACATCACATCAAGGCGTTGCTCAGATGCCCTGCACCGCAAGCTTTCGCGGCTGTTTGGGCTGCCTTTCAATGTGTCAGCGTTCGCCCACGACGTGCCATCGGATGGGGCGCAATCATGCGCGATTTGCATCGCGCTCCTGGCGACGGCCCGTTGCTGCGCCCGCTTCAGTAGTTGGCGCCGCTGCGGCGTTGGTGCACGGCGGTGGTGGCGGCGGCATCCAGCAGGGCGCCCGCGTCCGCCTGGGCATAGATCAGCCAGTGGTCGCCGCATTCCATCCGTTGTTTCACCTGGCAGTCGAGCCAGGCCAGGGCCTCCGGCAGCACCGGTTGTCCGCCGGGGCTGTGCTCCAGCTCCAGGCCGGCGAAACGGTCGGCCCCGGGGGCGAAGGGCTGCAGAAACTGCTTCATCGGTGCCGTTTCGCGCCCCGCCGCCAGCACGTTGAGGGCGAAGTGGTCGCCCACGTGCAGCAGCGCTTCCACGGCACGGTCCTTGGCCACCGCCACCGTGAGCCCCGGGGGGCTGAAGCTGGCCTGGCTCACCCAGCTGGCCACCATGGCGCCGCTGAGGCGGTTGTCGCCGTCGCCCTTCACGGTGGTGAGCACGCACAGGGAGCCCACCACGCGGCCGAGGGCCTGCACCGCCGGATTGCTGCGGCTTTCGCTGAGGCCACCGCCGCCGCTGCGCCGTTGCTGGCGCCGCTGCTCCGCCTGCAGGCTGCGGCCCAGGGCGGTGCCCGTTTCCTCGCAGGCCTTGAGGGTGGCCGCGTCGGGGCTGAACTTCACCTTGATCGGTTCAAAGGCAAAGCGGAAGCCGCCATCGCGCAGCTTGGTTTCCAGCAGGTCGAGGGCTTCGCCACTCCAGCCGAAACTGCCGAACACCCCCACCGGTTTGGCCCGGTCGCCTTCCGCCAGCAGCGTGCCCAGGGCCGACACGATCGGCGTTGGGGCATGGCCCCCCAGGGTGGGGGAGCCGATCAGCACCGCATCGCAGCCCCGGATCGCCTCCAGCAGTTTTTCGGCCGGGGTGAATTCACAGTTGATGCTCTCCACTCGAACGCCGGTGCGGGCCACCCCCTGGGCCAGGGCGTCGGCGATGGCGGCGGTGTTGCCGTAGGCGCTGGCGAACAGCAGCGCCACCGAGAGCTTGGCGCGCTCCTGGGCTGCCCCCCAGCGCCGGTAGTCCGTGAGCAGGCTGCGCCAGCTTTCACCGATGGCGGGGCCATGGCCGGGGGCGATGGTGCGGATCGGCAGTTCGTCGACGCGGTTGAGCACCACCTCCACCTGCCGCGCCATCGGCGCCATCAGGCAGTCGTAGAAGTAGCGGCGGTCTTCTTCGGTGCTGCTGCGGTTGGCTTCGGCCCAGGTGCTGCTGCAGAGGTGGGCGGCGAAGAACTTGCCGCTCATCAGTAAGCCCGTGCGCTCCTCAAACGCCATCAGGCTCCCCGGCCAGCGGGGGGTGGGGGTGGGATACAGGCAGAGGCGGAAGCCATGGGCCAGGGGGCGGCAGCCCTCCTGCTTC
>CAWUND010000004.1:0-22948 GCA_963923815.1 uncultured bacterium | reverse complement strand
TCGAAATCGTTTGAAGGGCAACCTTCCGTGGGTTCGAATCCCACCCTCTCCGCTTCCCGCCTCAGCTGTGGAACAGCAGCACCAGGCCGCGGTTGATCTGGTGGAACTCCCGTTCCTCGCGGCTGAGGTCCAGTCCCACCTCCAGCCCCTCCTGCAGGGCGTTGTCGTAGGGCGGCGGCGTGGGAGGGGTGCCATCGGTCCACAGGGCCGCGATGCCCACGGGGGTGGCGTGCCAACTGAAACGGGCGGTCTGCCCGATGGCCGGTTCAGTCAGGGAGTCTTCGAGGAGCTCTCGGATCGCCATGGCTGCTGAGCACTCGGGCCAGCTTCGGGATCCGGGGCCACGGGTGCACGCGTCTGAGAGCTTTCTTGATCTCCCCCGGGGGCCGTTACCGTGAGCGCAATGGCGCAGCTTCCAGCCCCGGCGGCCCTGGTGCACGAGTGGTTCACCCCCCGCTCGGTGGGGGGATCCGAGCTGGTGGTGCGGGAGCTCGACCAGCTGCTGGCCCAGCCGCAACTGTTTGCCCTGGTGGATGGGGAAAGCCGCCGCCGCGGCAGCTGGTTGCAGGGCCGCTCGATCCACACCTCCTTTGTGCAGGGCCTGCCCTGGGGGGTGAGTCACGTGCAGCAATACCTGCCGCTGTTGCCCCTGGCGATTGAGCAGTTGGATCTCTCCGGTTACCCGCTGGTGCTGAGCAGCAGCCACCTGGTGGCCAAGGGGGTGCTCACCAGCCCCGACCAGTGCCATGTGAGCTACGTGCACACCCCCGTGCGCTACGCCTGGGATCAGATGCATGCCTACCTGCGCCAGTCGGCCCTGGCCCGGCGTGGCCTGGGGCCCCTGATCCGCTGGCAGCTGCAGCGGCTGCGCCAATGGGATGTGCTCAGCGCCCAGCGCCCCGATGCCTTGGTGGCCAACTCCCGTTTCACCGCGGCCCGCATTCAGCGCTATTGGGGCCGCTCGGCGGCGGTGGTGCACCCGCCGGTGGCGGTGGAGCGCTTCCGCTGGGACCAGCCCCGCGATGACGTCTACCTCTGCCTCTGCCGGCTGGTGCCCTACAAGCGGGTGGATCTGGTGGTGGAGGCGTTCAACCGCACCGGGCTGCCGCTGGTGGTGATCGGCGATGGTCCGGAACGGGCCCGCCTGGAGGCCCTGGCGGGCCCCACGGTGAGCCTGCTGGGTCGCCTGGGCTCGGCTGAGGTGAGCGGCTGGCTCTCCCGCTGCCGCGCCTATGTGTATGCCGGCCTGGAGGATTTCGGCATTGCCCCCCTGGAGGCGATGGCCGCCGGTGCGCCGGTGATCGGGCTGGGGCAGGGGGGCCTGCTCGACACGGTGCGCTGCCTGGTGCGCGGCGACAGCCAGCCCACCGGTGTGCTGTTCCCGGAGCAGAGCGTGGCCGCGCTGGTGGCGGCGCTGGAGCAGTTTGAAGCCCAACGGCTCTGGCAACAGCTGCCGGCGGCGTCGCTGCGGCAGTGGGCGGAGCAGTTCAGCCCGGAGCGCTTCCGCGGGCGCATGGCCGCGGCGATTGAGCGGGCCTGGGGTGAGCACCAGCGCGGGCTGGCCCAGCGCAGCGCCGCCCTGTCTGTGCCTCTGGCCTGAGTGACCGCCGCCGCCGCGGCAGCGTTGCGGCGCACTTCTTTAATGGGCCCACCGAGCCCGCGCCGCCGCGCCGATTTGTCCGCCGTCGTCTCCATCCCCGCCGAACGCACCGCCAGCAGCCTGCTGGCGGGCCAATCCAAGCGCGGGCGGCTGATCAAGCGAACCGGCGACATCACCTTTTCGCTGCTGGTGCTGGCCCTGGGCTCCCCCTTGCTGCTGCTGTTGGCGGTGCTGGTGAAGCTCAGCTCCCAGGGCTCCGTGTTTTATTGCCAACGGCGCATCGGCCGTGGCTACCGGGGCTTTGGCTGCCTGAAATTCCGCACCATGCGCAAGGACGCCGATCGGGTGCTGGCCCAGGTGTTGGCGTCCGACCCGGAGCTGCGGGCCGAATTCGAGCGCGACTACAAGCTCAAGAACGATCCGCGCATCACGCCGATCGGCACGTTTCTGCGCCGCTCCAGCCTCGATGAGCTGCCCCAGTTCATCAACGTGCTCAAGGGGGAAATGAGCGTGGTGGGGCCCCGCCCGATCGTGTGGGACGAGCTGGAGCGCTACGGCCGCAACATGGATCAGGTGTTGTCGGTACGGCCCGGCCTCACGGGGCTGTGGCAGGTGTCGGGCCGCAACAACCTCCCCTACGAAACCCGGGTGAAGCTCGATCTCTTCTACGCCCGCAACCGCAGCTTCTGGCTTGATCTGGGCATCATCCTGCGCACCATCGGCGTGGTGCTGCTGCCGATGGACCGCGGCGCCTACTGAGCGCTGCCGCCCACAGCCAGGGCGGCGATCGGCAGCAGCCACACCAGCTCCAGCAGAGCGGTGAGCTGCAGCATGCGCTCCACGCTGGCGGCGGTGGGAAAGGGTTGGCCGGCGGCCAGCAGGGGTTTGGCTTTGGCTTGATCGCCGTAGTGGTTGAGCCCCCCCAGTTGCACGCCGGCGGCATGGGCGTAGGCCGCCTGGGAGCGCCCGGCATTGGGGGAGGGGTCGGGGGCGCCATCCCGCCGTGCCAGCTGCCACTGCCGCCAGCAGCCCCGCGGCCCCTGGCCCGCCACCAGCGGCAGGCTCAGGGCCACCAGCCGGCAGGGCAGCCACACCAGCAGGTCGTCGAGGCGGGCGCCGGCGGTGCCGAGCCAGCGCAGCCGGCCGCTGCGGTAGCCCAGCATCGAATCGAGGGTGCTGGTCGCCTTGAAGCCCCAGGCCAGGGCCAAGGGGCCGGGCCCCTGCAGGCCGCTCGCCCCCCAGCAGGCGGCCCCCACCGCCATCCAGAACAGGGGGGCAAACAGGCCATCCACGGCGTTTTCACTGGCGGTTTCCGCCGCCGCCCGCAGGATCTCGCCGCGATCGAGGCGGTGGGTGTCGCGGCCCACGATCCAGCCGAGGGCGCGCCGCGCTGGCTCCAGATCAGCCCCAGGCCCGTCGGCCGCCGGTAGCAGCCGCAGCACCCGGCGCACCGCCTGCTCGAGGCTGCGGCCCGCCAGGGCGCTGGCCATGGCGATCAGCAGCAGGGGTGTGGTGGCCGGCTGCACCACCGCCAAGCGCTCCAGGCCCCAGCCCGCCAGGCCACTGCCGGCCACCAGCAGAAGGGTGATCAGCCCGCCTGTGGTGCGCAGCCGCCAGGGGCTGTCACCGGCCCAGGCCTCCGCCAGCCGGCGCAGCCGTTGGATCCACCAGCCCATCACCACCACCGGGTGCGGGCTCCAGCGGGGATCGCCGAGCAGCCGGTCGAGGCCGGCTGCGGCGATCACCAGCAGCCAGGGGTTCAGGCCGCCTTCAGCCAGGAGAACATCGAGCGCAGGCCCTTGCCCACCTGCTCGATGGGGTGCTGGGCGTCACGGTTGCGGATCTTCTGCATCTCCGGTTTGCCGGCTTCGCACTCGGCCACGAAGTTGCGGGCGAAGGTGCCGTCCTGGATGTCGGCCAGGATGCGCTTCATTTCGGCCTTGGTGTCGGCGGTGATCAGGCGCGGGCCGCTCACGTAGTCGCCGTATTCGGCGGTGTTGGAGATCGAATCGCGCATGGCGGTGAGGCCGCCCTTCACCATCAGATCCACGATCAGCTTCACCTCGTGCAGGCACTCGAAGTAGGCCAGCTCGGGCTGATAACCGGCTTCCACCAGGGTTTCAAAGCCCGCCTTCACCAGTTCGGAGAGGCCGCCGCAGAGCACCGCCTGCTCACCGAACAGGTCGGTTTCGGTTTCTTCCTTGAAGTTGGTTTCCAGGATGCCGGCGCGGGTGCCGCCGATGCCCTTGGCGTAGGCCATGGCCAGGGCGCGGGCGTTGCCGGTGGCGTCCTGCTGGATGGCGAACAGCGCAGGCACGCCCATGCCGTTCTGGTATTCCCAGCGCACGGTGTGGCCGGGGCCCTTCGGGGCGATCATCACCACGTCCACATCGGCGGGGGGCTTGATCAGCTCGAAGCGGATGTTGAAGCCGTGGGCGAAGCTCAGCACCTTGCCGGCGCTCAGGTGCGGGGCGATCTCCTTGTCGTAGACGGCCTTCTGGAACTCATCGGGCAGCAGCACCATGATCCAGTCGGCCTTGGCGGCCGCGTCGGCCACGCTCAGCACCTCGAGGCCATCGGCCTTGGCCTTCTCGGCCGAGCGGCTGCCCTCGTAGAGGCCCACCACCACGTTCACGCCGCTGTCCTTGAGGTTGAGGGCGTGGGCGTGGCCCTGGGAGCCGTAGCCGATGATGGCCACCGTCTTGCCGTTCAGCAGGCTGAGGTCGGCGTCGGTGTCGTAGTAGAGCTTGGCCATCGGGGCTGCGGCGGGCTGGGCAAAGAGCGAGCTTACGCAAACGCCCTCTTGCGCAGCCCCAGCCCCCCTCAGGCCTCGGTGGGATGGGCGATCACCCGGTCGATCAGGCCGTACTCCACCGCCTCGGCGGCGCTCATGAAGTAGTCGCGGTCGGTGTCCTTCTCGATCTTGGTGAGGGCCTGGCCGGTCATGTCCGCCATGCTCTGGTTGAGCATGTCCTTGATGCGCAGGATCTCGCGGGCCTCGATCTCGATGTCGCTGGCCTGCCGCTGGCTGGTGCCCCCCAGGGGCTGGTGGATCATGATCCGGCTGTGGGGCAGGGCCAGTCGCTTGCCCTTGGTGCCGGCCCCCAGCAGGAAGGCCCCCATGGAGGCGGCCAGACCCACGCAGATGGTCACCACCTCGCTCTTCACGTATTGGATGGTGTCGTAGATCGCCAGGCCGGCGGTCACCGAGCCACCCGGGGAGTTGATGTACAGGTAGATCGGCTTGGAGTTGTCCTCCGAGTCGAGGTAGAGCATCTGCGCCACCAGGCTGTTGGCGATGGCGTCGTTCACCTCGGAGCCCAGAAACAGGATCCGCTCCACCCCCAGACGGGTGTAGATGTCGACCCAGCGCTCGTACTGGCTGCCGGGGAGGCGGTAGGGAACGCTGGGGGTGCCGATGGGCATGGCGGATTGGGGTGGAGGCCGGTGGGGTGTGGGTTGGGGTGAGGGATGGGCCAGGGGCCCGCTCGCTTCAGCTGATGCCCGGGTTGCCGGGGCTGGCGCCGGCGCCGGCGGGCACCGGGGCGGGCAGTTGCTTCTGGCTGGTGAGCACCCGGTCGATCAGGCCGTACTCCAGCGCCTCCTGGGCGGTGAGGTAGGTCATGCGGTCGGAGTCTTTGGAGAGCTGCTCCACGCTCTTGCCCGTGTTGGTGGAGAGCATCTCGAGCATGGTGCGCTTGTTGTGCAGCACCTCCTTGGCCCGGATCTGGATGTCGCTGGCCTGGCCGCGGGCGCCGCTGCGGGGCTGGTGCAGCACGATCGAGGCGTGGGGCAGGGCGGCGCGGTGGCCCTTGGTGCCGGCGCTGAGGATCATGGCGGCGGTGCCCATGGCCTGGCCGATGCAGATGGTGTGCACCGGCGGCTTCACGTAGCGCAGGGTGTCGGCGATGGCGAAGGCCTCGGTTTCAAAGCCGATGGCATCGCCGGAGTACCAGCTGGTGCCGGTGGAGTTGATGTAGAAGAAGATCGGCTTCTCGGGGTTGTCGAACTCCAGATACAGCAGCTGGGCAATGATCAGCTCGGTCACGTCAATGCCCATCTGGCGCTTGGCGTCGTCGTCGCTGAACAGCGGCAGCCCCAGGTAGACGATCCGCTCCTTGAGCAGCAAGGAGGGCAGGTCTGGCGGGGGGGTGCGCATTACGGCGGAATCGCCGTAGTAGGGGGCTGACACCGACATCCGCGGATCCATTGCAGGCCTGAAGCGGGAGCCTAGCGGGGGTTGGCTTTGTCCTGATCGCCCTTGGTGGACCGTTTGGGGGCGGATTTCCCGCGGCTACGGCCCGCGGCGGGCTCCAGCGGTTCGGCGCCATCGAGGCGGCCAAACACCATGCGGCCCGTGGGGGTCTGCAGGGCGCCGGTGATGGTCACCGCCAGGCGCTCGCCGCTGCGGCCATGGGCACCATCCACCACCACCATGGTGCCGTCCTCCAGGTAGCCCACCCCCTGGTGGGATTCCTTGCCGTCGCGCACGATCTTGAGGTTGAGCTCATCGCCGGGCTGCACCTCGGGGCGCAGGGCGATCACCAGCTCGCTCAGGTTCATCACCTTGAGGCTCTGCACCTCGGCCACCTTGGCCAGGTTGTAGTCGGCGGTGAGCAGGGTGCCGCCGGTGTCTTCGGCCAGCTTGAGCAGCTTGTCGTCCACGCCGTTGCCCTCGTAGCGGGTGGTGTTCACCACCAGGCGCCGGCCGTAGCGCTCCCGCAGGTCGCTCAGCAGCTTGAGGCCGCGGCGCCCCTTGGCCCGCTTCTCGGTGTTGCTGGAATCCGCCAGGGCTTGGAGTTCATCGATCACCGCCTGGGCCACGATCACCTGGCCCTCCAGCAATCCCGACTCCAACAGCCCGCGGATGCGGCCGTCGATGATCACGCTGGTGTCGAGGATCTTGGCGGTGGCGGGCATCAGCACCCCATCGGCCACCAGCAGGGCTTCGGCGTTGGTGGGGTTGAACAGCCGCAGCAGGGTGCGGCCGTGCACCTCCGCCAGGTTGTAGCCCGACACCCCAAAGAACACGTTGGCGGCGATCGCCGCCAGGGGCTTCACCAGCACCAGCTCCCAGGGGAGCGAGAGAAACAGGATCGGCGAGATCAGCAGGTTGGCCACCAGCAGGCCGAGGATCAAACCCACGGCCCGGCTCACCAGCAGGTCGGTGGGCATGCTGCGCACCTGCTCCATCAGCCGGCGCCGCAGCCGCTGAAACACCACCCCCGCCAGCAGGCCCGCCAGGGCGCCGGCGCCCCCGAGGATCCAGCTCAGTTGCTCCAGGTTGTCGATGCGGATCAACTGCTGCTCCGGCAGCAGATCCACCCCCAACCATCCGGCGGCGGCGCCGGACACCACGAAGAGCACCAGGATGAGGCTGTCCACCATGGCTGGTGCTGTGGCTGCCGCGAGCTCTGAACAGGCAGCATGCCCCATCCCGGGGGCTTTGGCCCGGGGAGGTAACCGGCCTTCAGGGGCCGGCTGGCCGCCCCGCAGCGCCTACCTGCACATCCCCTTCTGCCACCGGCGCTGTTTTTACTGCGATTTCCCGGTGGTGCCCCTCGGAGATCGGGCCGGCGCCGAGCCCGGCCAGCCCGGCAGCGCCTCGATCGCCCACTACCTGGTGCAGCTGCTGCAGGAGATCGAGGCCGCCCCCCCCGGGCCACCCCTCTCCACCGTGTATGTGGGGGGCGGCACGCCCTCGTTGCTGGCGCCGCAACAGCTGCGGCAGCTGCTGGCGGCCCTGCGCCGCCGCTTTGGCATCGCCCCCGGCGCTGAACTCAGCCTGGAGCTCGACCCCGCCAGCTTTGATCAGGACCGCCTGGAGGGCTACCTGGCGGCGGGCATCACCCGCGTGAGCCTGGGGGTGCAGAGCTTCGACGACGCCGTGCTCGAGCAGCTGGGGCGGCGGCATCGCGCCGCCGATGCCCTGCAGGCGGCGGGCTGGCTGCGGGCGGCCCAGGGGCGCGGCCGGCTGGGCAGTTGGAGCCTCGATCTGATTCAGGCCCTGCCGGGCCAGAGCCTCGGGGGCTGGCGCCTGCAGCTGCAGCAGGCCGTGGCCCTGGCGCCCCCGCACCTCTCCATCTACGACCTGATCCTGGAGCCGGGCACGGTGTTTGAGCGGCTGGAGCGCCGCGGCCAGTTGGACCTGCCGGAGCACGACCTGGCCGCCGATCTGCAGGAGTGCACGGTGCGGGAGCTGGCGGCCGCCGGCTACGGCCACTACGAGATTTCCAATTACGCCCTGCCCGGCCACGCCTCCCGCCACAACCGCGTGTATTGGAGCGGTGCGGGCTGGTGGGGCTTTGGGCTCGGCGCCACCGCGGCCCCCTGGGGGGAGCGCCAGGCCCGCCCCCGCACCCGGGAGGCCTACGGCGCCTGGTTGGCGCAGCTGTTGGCGGCCGCCACCGATCCGGCTCCAGGCCCCGGTGTGCCCTTCGATGAACGGGTGCTGGTGGGGCTGCGGCGGCGGGAGGGGGTGGCCCTGCAGGCCCTGGCTGAGGCGGCAGGGTTGGGGGCCGAGGCCCTTGGGGCTCTGCAGTTGGCCTGGCAGCCCTACCGCCAGGCGGGGCTGTTGCTGCAGGAGGGGCCGCGCTGGCGGTTGAGCGATCCGGAGGGCCTCGCCCTCAGCAATGCGGTGCTGCGGGCGTTGATGGGGTGGTGGGAGCAGTGGGGGCCTGTGACTGCGGCTGCAGCGCCGCCACCCAGCCCTTAAGGGCTTCGATGCAGAGCTCGCGGCCCGCCAGCAGCGGCGGGCAGAAGGGGGGCTGGCGTTCGCTCAGCCCCAGCAGGTCGGCGGTGACGCGCACCTGGCCGTCGCAGCGCTCGCCGGCGCCAATGCCGATCACGGGGATGGCCAGCTCTGCGCTGAGATCCGCCGCCAACTCCGCGGGCACGTGCTCCAGCACCAGGGCGAAGCAGCCGGCGGCCTGCAGGTCGCGGGCCTGGCGCTTGAGCCGCTCCTGGCTGATGGGGTCGTTGGCCTGGCGGCGGTAGCCCAGCTGATGCACCGATTGCGGGGTGAGCCCCAGGTGCCCCATCACCGGAATGCCGCTGCGCACCAGCCGGTCGATCACGGGAAGGATCTCCGGTTCGGCCCCCTCCAGCTTCACGGCCGCGGCCGGGCTGTCCTTGAGCACCTGGCCGGCGGCGGCCACCGCCGCATCGGCTCCGCACTGGTAGCTGAGGAAGGGCAGGTCGGTGATGATCAGCGGCCGCTGGTCGGCGGGGCGCTGCAGCCCACGCCCCACGGCACGGGTGTGCAGGATCATTTCCTCGAGCGTCACCGGCAGGGTGGTGGCGTGCCCCAGCACCACCATCGCCAGGGAATCGCCCACCAGGATCACGTCGGCGCCGGCCTGCTCCACCAGGGCCGCCGACAGGGCATCCCAGGCGGTGAGCACCGCGATCGGACGGCCCTCCTGCTTGCAGATGCGCAGATCAGCTGGTCGCACGCCCAGAGCCCCTCGCGGCCGAGGCCCATTGCTAGCATCCGCTCGACTCGGACCCACGCGGCCCGGACGCCTAAATCTGGTCAGGACCGGAAGGGAGCAGCCACACGGGATGCTCCAGGCAGGCGTGGATTCCGGGTCACCCTCTTGCTGAGGCCTGGAGCTTGCTTCAGCCAGGCCGACGGTTGAGCAGGAACGACGGAATGGCGGCCCCGGGGGGCTCGCTGTCGGCACCGGTGCTGTTCACGAAGCTGCCGAGGGCACGCTCGGGGCGGTAGGTGCCGCCACCCTCGAAGCCGGTGGCGATCACGGTCACGTGGATTTCGCCTTCGAGGCGCTCATCCACCACGGCGCCAACAATGATGTTGGCCTCGGGATCCACCACGTCGTAGATCACTTCCGAAGCGGTGGTCATGTCCTCGAGGGTCATGTCCTTGCCGCCGCTGATGTTGATCACACAGCCCTTGGCCCCGTCGATGCGGGCCGATTCCAGCAGGGGGCTGCTCATGGCCGCCTGGGCCGCCTCGTTGGCCCTGGAGCGACCCGAGCCCACGCCGATCCCCAGCAGGGCGGTGCCGGCGTCGGCCATCACCGAGCGCACATCGGCGAAGTCCACATTCACCAGGCCGGGCTTGGTGATGATGTCGCTGATGCCCTTCACGCCCATGCGCAGCACGTCGTCGGCGGCGCGGAAGGCGTCTTGCAGCGGGGCGCCGGCGATGGCTTCGCGCAGGCGGTCGTTGGGGATCACGATCAGGGTGTCCACATGCTCCGAGAGGCGGGCGATGCCCTCCTCGGCCTGACGCATGCGGCGGCGGCCCTCAAAGCCGAAGGGCTTGGTGACGATGCCCACGGTGAGGGCGCCACATTCCTTGGCCACTTCCGCCACCACCGGGGCGGCGCCGGTGCCGGTGCCACCGCCCATGCCGGCGGCGATGAACACCAGGTCGGCCCCCTGCAGGGTTTGGGCCAGGTCGCTGCGGGATTCTTCGGCGGCCTTTTGGCCGATGGCGGGGTTGCCGCCGGCGCCGAGGCCGCGGGTGAGCTTCTGACCCAGCTGCACCCGTTGCTTCGAGGCCGATTGCAGCAGCGCCTGGGCATCGGTGTTGAGCACCCGGTAGCCCACCCCCTGCAGATCGGAGGCGATCATGCGGTTCACGGCGTTGCTGCCGCCGCCACCCACGCCGATCACCTCAATGCGGGCCGACTGGCTGGGCACGATGCCGGTGCCATTGGTGGTGGTGCTGGCACTGAGGCCTTCAGATGCGATCTCCATGGAAGGTCCCAAGCCGTTGGTGCTGCGCAGCATTATGTCGTTGATCCGAGCGATCAGATGCCGGATTCAGCACACCTTTGCCGGGGCCGCCGGAGCCGGCAACGGGCTGTCACCATTTGCTGGCTGATCAGTCGCGGCCGCCGCGGCTCGGGGGTGTGGCGGCGGGTTTGGCGGGGCGGCTGGCCTCAGCGATGCTCAGCCGCGGTTTGCCGGGGAGCCCCAGCTCCGGCTGTTCGGGGTCGCTGAGGTCGATCGATTGCACCTTGAGGTTGCGGATCTGGCCGGGCAGGTGCACCGACAGGTGGCGCAGCACCTGCAGCCGCCGGGGCAGGCGCGCATCCGGCGGCCCCAGGTGCACATCCCCCAGGGCGGCGGTGCGCAGCCAGAGGCTGCCGTTGGCTTCGAAGCGCACCTGCTGGAGGGCGCTGCCGAGGCTGCGTTGTTCCGCCAGCACCAGGGCCAGCTGGGGCCGCAGCCGCTCCTGCCAGCCCTGCACCAACACCTGGGGTGCGGCCCCGCCACGGCCCCCTTGCTGTTGGCGGCTGGTCATCCAGTTGCCGAGCCGATCCACATAGCCGCTCTCCAGGCCCCGGGCGCTGCGCCGTTCGGCGCGGGCCACCGCTTCCCGGTCGATCAGGGTGATGCGCAGCCGCGGCGGCAGCATCAGCCGGCTCACCTGCACCTGCTCCACCGGCAGGCTGGCGGAGAGCTTGTCGGCCAGCAGCTTGGGCTTGAGCTGCAGCAACTGCAGGGGCAGCTGCAGTTGCCCCTCACGGATCACCTGGTCGCGGCTCACTTGGCGGCTGCCCACCACCTCGATCTGCGCGGGGGAGCGCAGCACCCAGCCCTGGCGCAACAGGGCCCAGCTGAGGCCACCGGCCACCCCGGTGAGCACCACGATTCTCCACAGCTGCTGCAGCCGTTCGCGCCGCCGCTGCTGGCGCAGTTGTTTGCGGCGTTCGGGTGCCAGTTGGGCGCGCCCGGGGCTGCTGGTGCTCACAGCTCGCAGCGGGAGCGGGCCATCAGTTCGTCCATCCAGCGCCGCGCCCGCTCAGCATCGGCAAAGGGCACGTCCTGCTGCTCGCCGCTCCCCACCAGCCGCAGCCTGCAGGCCCCTTGCGACTCTTCGGTGAGCGGAGCTTCGCCGGAGCCCAGGGAGAGCAGCTCCACCATTTCCAGGCCCTTCACCACGAAGCTGCCCTTGGTGGTGAGCTTGCCGGATTCGAACACGCTCCAGCTGATCACCCCATCGATCAGGCGGGCGCCGCCGCAGTCGTCGAGCTTGGAGAGTTCCGCCCCCTCAGCCCAGGCGCGAAACAGGCGCTGGCGCCTCCGCTCCAGCCAGCCCAGGGCTGTGATCAGCGGAAACACCACCAGCAGCGGCAGCCACAGCAGGCCGTGACTCATGCGGCTTGGAGCCCCCTGGATGCGTTGGAAGGCTCTGATTCTCGCGCCAGCTGCACCAATTGGTGCACCAGGTCTTCGAGGGGAACGCCGCTGGCCTCCCACAACATGGGGTACATGCTCTGGCTGGTGAAGCCCGGCAGGGTGTTGATTTCGTTGAGCCAGAGCTCGCCGCTGGCCTCCGAGTAGAAGAAGTCGACCCGTGCCAGGCCCGAGGCCCCCACGGCACGGCAGGCGGCGATCGCCATGGCCCGGGCCCGTTCGCTGATCGCGCTGGGCACCTGGGCGGGGATCACGGTGTGGCTTTTGCCGTCGCTGTATTTGGTGTCGTAGTCGTACCAGTCGGCGTCGAAGCAGATCTCGCCGAGCACCGAGGCGCGCATCTGCCGCTGGCCCAGCACGGCGCATTCGAGTTCGCGGGCGCTCACCCCTTGCTCCACCACCAGGCGGGGGTCATGGCTGGCGGCCAGCTCCAAGCCCTGCAGCAGTTCGGCGCGGCAGGTGGCCTTGCTGATGCCCACCGAGGAGCCCAGGTTGGCGGGCTTGATGAAGCAGGGGTAGCCCAGCTGCTGCTCAAGCCGCTGCGCCAGCGCCTCCGGAGCCCGTTGCAGCTCCTCGGCCTCCACACAGGCGTAGGGCACCTGCGGCAGGCCAGCGGCGGCGAAGGCCGCCTTCATGGCCTGTTTGTCCATACCCACCGCCGAACCCAGCACCCCCGAACCCACGAAGGGCACCTGCATCAGGCTGAACAACCCCTGGATGGTGCCGTCTTCGCCGTTGGGGCCATGCAGCACCGGCACCCACACCTGGATGTCGAGGGCCCCCTCGGGGAACCCCTGGAAGCCGGGGCGCAACGGTGCCGCCGGCAATTCAGCGGCCGTGGCGGGTGTGCCCTTGGCGAGCACCGCATCGGCCACGGCCGGCGGCCACCAGTGGCCCCACGGATCGATGTAGAAGCAGTGCAGCTGGTAGCGCTCGGCGTTGGCGCCCCGCCGCAGGGCGGCCGCCACGGTGTTGGCCGACCGGATCGACACCGCGTGCTCTCCGGACACCCCGCCGAACACCAGGCCGAGCTGCAGGGGGGAGGCGCTCATCGACTGCTCATTGCGGCGCCAACCGTATCAGCGATCGCCGGGCTGGCCAGGGGCCTCCAGCTCACCAGGGGTCCTGGTCGAGGGGCTCCACATCCAGGGGGCCTTCATCGCGCACGTAGCGGCGGCGGGGGGGCTCCCCCATGGGGTCGGGCCGGGCCTGCAGGGGTTCACGGCGCGGTTCCGGTTGGCGCTGGGGCTCGAAAGGATCGTCGTCGAGGTAGCGGCGCTGCCGCAGCGGTTCGCGCTCGCGGCGTTGCTCCACCTCCACGTAGTCGTAGTCGTCCTCGGGTTCGAAGCGGCGGTTGGTGGCGGGCTGGATGCGGCGCTGCTGCTCCTGGGCGGTGGGCTGGCCGGCGGCCAGCTGGTTTTCCACCGGCACGGCGTTGAGGCGGTAGCGCTCGCGCTCCTCCTGCTCCCAGCTGGGGCCGCCCACGCCGAGTTTCTCCAGCAGGCCGGTGCCCAGCTGCTTGAGCTTCTCCTCGGCCCCCTCGTACACGATGATCCGATCGGGCCCGCTGCTCACGATTTCCTCCACCGTGAGCTCCCAGGTGCTCAGCACCCCTTCCCCCAGCAGCGGCACCCCCAGGGCGCCCAGCACCAGGGTGGTGAGCTCGCCGGTTTCGATGTCGAAGCTGAAGCCCAGCACCCGCCCCAGCTGCTCACCGGCCTCGGTGATCACCTGGCAGTTGATCACCGTGGAATAGCGGTCGGGGTTGAACCCCTCGGAGAGCGAATCGGCGGAATCCACCAGGATCACGTCGCCCACCTGGCGGATGCTCTGCAGCGGCATCCAGCGGGGCAGGCCGGGCAGGAAGCGGGTGAGCGGGTTGTCCCGCAGGCCCAGGGCCACCACCTCGCGGCGGTCGATGTCCACCACCACTTCGCCCACCACGCCCAGGCGGCGACCGGTGTCGCGGGTGATCACCTGGGTGCCCATCAGCTCCGAACGCAGCCAGAGCCGGTCGCTCGGTGTGGCGTTGGGGTCGCTGCCGGTGGGGGTGGTTGTCATGGGCGCATTGTGGCCGAGGGCCAAGGGGGCCGACCTCAGGCCGCCGGTGGTAATCCCACCACCTGGGTGTGGGCACCGCGGGCCTGGGTGACGCCGATGGTGCGGGTGGCGGCGCCGATCATCGGGCGGCGGTGGCTCACCACCAGAAACTGCGCCGCATCGGCTTGGCGGGCGATCAGGGCCGCCAGCCGCTCCACGTTCACCCCGTCGAGGAAGCTGTCCACCTCATCGAGGGCATAGAAGGGCGAGGGGCGGAACTGCTGCAGCGCAAACAGGAAGCTGAGGGCCGTGAGCGATTTCTCGCCGCCGCTCATGGAGGCCAGCCGCCGCACCGCCTTGCCCTTGGGGTGGGCCACCAGGTTGAGGCCGCCGTCCAGCGGTGCTTCGCTGTTCTCCAGCTGCAGGAAGCCTTCGCCATCGGAGAGGCCGGCGAAGATCTCGCGGAAGTGGCCGTCCACGGCGTTGAACGCCTCCATGAACGCCTCCTGGCGCAGGGTGGCCACGGTTTCGATGCGCAGCAGCAGCTCCTCGCGCTCCTTGCAGAGCACATCGAGCCGCTCCTGCAGGTCGGAGAGGCGGGTTTCCAGCTCCTCGAGCTCCTGCAGGGCGAGCATGTTCACCGGCTCCAGGGCCTCCATGCGCTGCTGCAGGCTGCGCAGCTCCCCCTGGAGCGCCTCGAGGCCGTTGTCGCGCACCTCCTCGGGGATCTCCGGCAGGGGATCGGGCAGCTCCTTCTGCAGTTGCTCCAGCCGCTGGCCGCTGCTGCGCTCCTGCTCCGCCAGGGCCTGCAGCTCTTCGCCCAGGCGCTGCAGTTCCCATTCCTTCTGCTGCAGGGTTTGGCGCTGCAGGGCCAACTGGGCCTCGGCCTCGTCGCGGGCGCGGCGGCGTTCCCCGAAGCGGGCCTGCAGCTCCTGCTGCTGGGCCTCGAGGGCGGCCCGCCGCTCCTGATCGGCCTGCTGCTGCTGCTTCCATTCCGCCCGCTCCGCCAGCAGGGCATTCACCGCCTGCACCAGCCGCTGCTCCTCCTGGGCCAGGGCCTCCAGCTGGCTGTTCACCCGCTCCGCCGCCAGGCCGCGCTCGCGCCGGGCGGCGAGCAGGGCGTCCCGTTGTTGGCGGGCGGCGGTGAGGGCCGCATCCGCCGCCTCCAGCTCCTGCTGCAACCCCTGCCAGCGCTCGCTGTCGCCGCTGGCCTGGGCACTGGCCTCCTGGGATTCCAGGTCCGCCAGGGCCTGTTGCAGGGGGGCGAGATCGTCCACGAGTTGCTGCAGCCGCCGCTGCCCCTCGGCCTGGTCGTTGCTGATCTGGCTGAGGCGGGCGTTGAGTTGCTCGCGCCGCTGCTGCAGCGGCCCGCTGGCCCGTTGGGCGGCGGTGCGTTCGGCCTCGAGGGCGGCGCGGCGCTGCTCCTGCTGGCTGAGCTGTGGGCGCAGCTGGTCGAGGGCCTGGCCCAGCTCCGCCTCCTTGCGCTGGCTGGCCGCCAGGGTTTCCCCCAGCTCCAGCAGGCGCCGCCGCAGCGGTTCGGCCTCATCGGCATCGCTGGCGGCCCCGAAGCTGAGCTGGTTGCCGCGCTGCTGCAGGCTGCCGCCGGTCATGGCGCCGCTCTTCTCCAGCAGCTCGCCATCGAGGGTCACCGCCCGGCAGCGCCCCAGTTCGCGGCGGGCGCTGGCCAGGTTGTCGAACACCAGGGTGTCGCCGAACACGTAGCGGAACACCTCGCCGTAGACGGACTCAAAGCGCACCAGGTCGACGGCGCGGCCCACCAGGCCGTCGGCCCCGGCGCCGGAGCCCCGCTGCAGGGCGGCCCCACCGCTGCCACCGCTGGGGCCATTGCCGCGGATCTTGTTGAGGGGCAGGAAGGTGAGGCGGCCGGCGCGGCGGCTCTTGAGCAGCTCAATCGCCCGGGCGGCGATGCGGTCGTCGTCGACCACCACCTGCCCCAGGCGCGCTCCGGCCGCCACCTCCAGGGCGAGGCGATGGCGCTCCTCCACCTCCGCCAGTTGGGCCACCGGGCCGTGGATCCCCTCGAGCCCGGCCTCCAGCAGCAGCCGTAGGGCGCCGGTGCCGCGGCTCTCCTGCAGGGTTTCGCGCCGGGATTCCAGCCGCGCGATCTCGCGCTCCAGCGTGCCTTGCTCCTGCTCCAGCCGCTGGCGGGTGCGCTGCTGCAGGGCCAGGGCCTCCACCAACTCCTGGGCGCGGGTTTGCTCCTGGTGGAGGGTGTTGAGCAGCTGCTGCCATTCCCCCTCCAGCTGGCTGAGGGAGCTGGTCATGCCATCGCTGCTGGCGGCCTCCTCCTGCAATTGCTGCTGCAGTTCGCTGAGCCGTTCCTGCTCCTGGCGCAGCCGTTCGCTGAGCTGTTGTTGTTCGGCCTGCAGGGGGGAGAGCTGGCTTTGCAGCTCCTGGCGGCGGCGGCTGCGCTGCTTTTGCTCCTCCAGCCAGCTGCCGCTGCGGCCCGCCACCTCCCCCAGGCGGCGCCGCGACAGTTCCACCGCCGCTTCACCGCTGCGGCAGGCCTCCTCGGCGCGATCCAGCTCGGCTTGGTCGTCCGCCCCGGCCAGGGCGATCTGCTGCTGGCGCAGGTCGCCCTGTTGGCGGGTGAGCTCCTGGCGCTGCCGCTGCAGATCTTCGGCGTTGTGTTGGTGTTTCTCCGCCTGGCGGGCCAATTCGCGGCCGCTGGCCTCCAGGCCCGCCAGCTCCGATTGCACCGCCAGCAGGCTGTCTTCGCCCAGGCCCTTCACCTCGGCCTGCAGCTGCTCGAGGGCCTTGCTGCTCTGCTCCAGGGCGGTGCGGGCCTCGGCGATGGCGTCGCGGTCGCTCTGTTGCTGGCGCCCCAGGGCCTGCTGGCGGCTCTGCAGCTGGCGCAGATCCTCCTGGGCCTGCTCGAAGCCCAGCACTTGCTCCTGCAGGCGACCCCGCTGGAAGCGCTCGCGAAGCTCCTGGTAGGTGCGCGCCTTGGCGCAATCGCGCTCCAGCTTCTGGCGCGCCATCAGCAGTTCCTGCTGCACGATGGCGCAGCGCTCCTCGCGCTCCTGCACCTCGGTGAGCTTGGAGCGGGTCTGGTCGATGCGGGAATCGAACAGGGCCACCCCGGCCAGTTCGTCGATCAGGCCGCGGCGGTCGCGGGAACTCATCGACACGATGCGGGTGACATCGCCCTGCATCACCACGTTGCTGCCCTCGGGGTCGACCCGCAGGCGGCGCAGCTGGGTTTGTAGCTGCTGCAGGTTGCAGGGCACCCCATCGGCGCTGTAGCTGCTGGCGTAGGTGCCGCCCGGGGCGATGCGCAGGCGCCGCGTCACCGTCCATTCCTTCTGCCCGGGCTGGATCCAGGGGCCCTCCTCGCTGGGTTCGAGGCCGGCTTCCGCCTCATCGGGCCGCCAGTCGCTGAGGTCGAAGCGCACCGACACCACGGTTTCGGCCGCCTTGCCCTGCTTGAGCATGGCGCTGTTCACCAGGTCGGGCAGCCGTTCGGCCCGCATGCCGCGGCTGCTGGCCAGGCCCAGGCAAAACAGCACGCCATCGAGGATGTTGCTCTTGCCCGAGCCGTTGGGGCCCGTCACCACCGTGAACCCCTGGTCGAGGGGGATCGTCATCGATCCGCCGAACGACTTGAAGTTGGTCAGCTCTACCTGATTGATGTGAACCAACAGGCCCGAGCGCCGAGCAGAAGCAAGGTAGCCGAACCCCTGACGATTTCAAGCAACCGTCCTTACCTTGGGGGGAAGCACAGGCCGCGCCATGGACCACGACTCCCCGAGCAATGGCACCGGCGGTGCGGGCACGGCCGCTGGGGCTGCCACGGCCGAGTTCCGGGAACGGTTTGAAAGCCTGCTGCCCACCATCCAGCGGGAATGGCCCGAGGTGGCGCGCCACACCCTGGAGGCCACCCGCGGCAGCTTCGACACGGTGGTGGAGGTGATTGCCCGCCAAACCGGCAGCACCAGCGAAGGCATCAAGGAGCAGCTGCTGGAGCTGCTGCAGGTGAGCGGCGACCAGGTGCACCAGCTGGCCGATTCGCTGCGGCCCCTGGAGGAGCAGTTGGAGCACCTGCTCGACGACCTGCACCACACCCTGCGGCCGCGGATCGAGAAGCCCGTGCGCGAGCGGCCGCTGATGGCCCTGGGCATCGCCGCCGGCGTGGGGCTGATCACCGGCTTGCTGCTGGCCTCCGGCCGCCGCTCCGCCTGAGACCTCCCATGACTGACTCCGTGCCCGATCCCCAGGATTCCCGCGGCGAGCGCCGCCGCTCCACCCTTCCGCTGCAGGCGGCCTCCCGGGTCACCGGCCTGGTGGGTTCGGTGATGGACCTGCACGTGCGCATCGCCCTCAAGGAGGCGGACCGCGAGAAGCGCCGGCTGATCTCGGGCGCGGTGCTGCTGGCCGGTGGCCTGTGCACCCTGCTGCTGGCGTTGGTGGCGTCGGAGCTGGCGCTGCTGATCTGGTGGCACCAGCAGCTGGGCTGGGCCTGGCCCCAGGCGGCCCTGGCGCTGGTGGGGGTGAATCTGCTGCTCAGCGGGGCGATGCTGCGCATCGGCGGCTGGCTCACCCGCGGGCCTTACCTGCCGGAAACCATGGCCGGCCTCACGAAGACAACCCGGGCGTTGCTCGGCCGTTGAGCCAACGGCACAGCGGCGGCAGGCTCAACCCCTCCACCAGCAGGTTCACGATCACCACCACAAACACGATGCTCTGGGAGTTGGCGGCCAGGGTGGCGGCCAGGTCGGCCGGCACACCCCGCAGGGTGGGGATCACCCCCACCACGTTGAAGGAGAGGGCCAGGGGCACGGCGCCGCGCATGCCGCACCAGCTGATCAACACGCTCTCGCGCCGGCTGAAGGGCGACCAGGGCTGAAAACAGAGCACGCTGAAGGGGCGGGCCACCAGCATCAGCAGCAGCGCGGCCCCCACCCCCAGCACCAGGTTGGGGGTGAGGTCCATCGGGTTCACCAACAGGCCAAACAGCAAAAAGATGCTGATTTCGGTCATGGCGTTGAACGGGGCCAGCACCTCTTGGAGGGCCTCGTGGTTCATCTCCGGATTGCGCACGTGCAGGTTGGTCATGAACACCCCGGCCACGTACACCGCCACGAAGCCCGAGCCCCCGGCCTGGTGGGTGACGCCAAAGGTGAGGAAGGCGATCGACATCGCCACCACCAGCAGTTGCTCCTTTTCATCCACGAAGCGGTTGATCACCCAGCGGGCCAGGAAGCCAAAGCCCACCCCCAGCAACAGCCCCGACGAAAACTGCTGCACCAGGCCGCGCACCACCGTGAGGCCCATCTCCAGGTTGGAGAGGTTGTCGCCGCCGGGGCTGGCCACAAACAGCAGCGTGCAGATCTGAAAGCTGATCAGGGCGCTGGGGTCGTTCACCGCCGATTCGAACTCCAGCAGGTGGCGCACCCGCAGCGGCATCATTCGGCCCACCTGCCGCAGCACGCTCACGGTGGGGCCGGTGTCGGTGGAGCCGAGGCAGCTGGCGATCAGCACGGCCACCCCCAGGGGCATGGCATGGGCCTGGCTGAGGCCCAGATCAATGGCACTGGCGTCGTGGGAGCCCAGCCATTGCAAGCCGAAGCCCAGCAGCAGGGTGGAGACGGCCACGCCCCCCACGGCCAGCATCAGGCCGTAGTTGAGGAATCCCCGGATGGCCTTGAGATCGGTTTTGAGGCCGGCGTAGAAGAGCAGCAGCGCCAGGGCAAACAGCTGCAGCTTTTCCACCTCCTCGTGGGTCACGTTGAGGGCGTTGATGTTGATCGCCAACCCCAGCAGCAGCACCCCGAGGATCGCCGGGATGCCCACACGGATGGAGTAGTGGCTGATGATCAGGCTGCCGAGAAACACGGCGCCGATGAACAGCGCCTGGAGCTCCATCGGCACCGAGGCCAGTTGCGGTTGCAGGCTGGCCAACGGGGGCATGGGGCCGGGGCGACGTTCGCCTGATTGTGCTGGATCTGGCGGGGTTCTTCAGCGGATCTCGTAGTGGAGCCAGCGGCAGTCGATGCCGCCGTTGCTCACGGGGATGCGGCGGCTGGCCTTCATGCGCAGGGCGCCGGTGAGTTCGGGGTTGCCGCTCAGCAGCCACAGCTGCCAGCCGCTGCAGCGCTCTTTGAGCATGCGGCCCAGGTCGGCGTAGAGCTGCTCGAGCTGGTCGCGCTCCCCGATGCGCTCGCCGTAGGGGGGGTTGCACACCAGCACGCCGGGGCCCTGGGGCGGCACGAAGTCGCGGCAGTCGCCCCGCTGCAGCTGCAGCCAGGGGGCAACACCGGCGGCGGCGGCGTTGGCCTGGGCCTGCTCCAACACCAGCGGATCGGCTTCGTTGCCCACGATCGCCGCCAGGGGCTGCCCGTTGGCCAGAGCGTTGCGCTGCGCGGCGGCGGTGGCATCGCACTGGGCCGTCCAGAGGGGGCCGTTGAAGTCGGGCCAACGCTCGAGGGCGTAGCGCCGATCCAGGCCCGGATGGATGCCGAGGGCGCCGCAGGCCGCTTCGATCAGCAGCGTGCCGGAGCCGCAGAGCGGATCGGCGAGGGGCACGCTGCCATCCCAGCCGGTGAGCCGGATCAGGCCCGCCGCCAGGTTTTCCTTGAGCGGGGCCAGGCCCTGGCGGGGCCGGTAGCCACGGCGGTGCAGGCTCTCGCCGCTGCCATCCACGCTCAGCTGGGCCATGCCGCCGCCCAGGTGCACGTGCAGGCTGATGTCGGGCTGCTCCAGGTCGACCGAGGAGCGGCTGCCCCAGCGCTGGCGCTGCCAATCCACCAGCGCGTTTTTCACCTGCAAGGCGCTGTAGTGGGAGTGGGAGAGGCCCGGCAGGCTGCCGGTGGCATCCACCCGAAAGCTGAGCTCCGGGGGGAGCCACTGGTGCCAGTCGGCGGCGCGTTGCACGCCCCGGTAGAGCTCCTCGCGGCTGCGGCAGGGGAAGCTGGCCAGCTGGCGCAGCAGCCGAAAGGGCAGTCGCGCCTGCAGCTGCAGCCGGTAGAAGCAGGCCAGGTCTGCCTCAAAGGCCACGGCGCGGTGCAGCGGCCGCAGGGCCGTGGCCCCCAGCTCCGCCAGTTCGGCGGCCCCCGCCTCCTCAAGTCCGGGGGGCAGCACGGCGGTGCCCCGGAGTGGCGTGTGTTCGGTCATGCCCGCTGCGGCCATGGGTCGCTCCTGCCACAATGGAGGAGTCCGGTTTCGGCCGGACTAGGTGGCTCACACCGGTGTTTCGGACAGCGGTTCGATTCCGCTCAGCTCCATCAATCGGGGCTGCAATGGTTTCGACGGGGCATGAGGAGGGTGACTGAAGCCTGCTCGGTCAGAGCAAACCCGTAACAGCGAACAACATCGTTCGTTTCTCCCGTCAAGCCGCCCCTGTGGCTGCCTGACACTCTTAAGGGAGATGGGGTGAGATCAGCCTTATCACCCAAATGATCCATGGGGGCTGGAAGGCCCCTTCACCACTGGGCCAAGCAAGAGAGACACGAATCAGCGCACTAGAGCTGTTCGATGTGCTCGAGCACGAAACCTTGGGCCTTGAGCTGCTGCTTGCGCAGCTCGGCTTGGGCCTTGGCGATGTCAATGATGCGGAGGTGGTTCTGGCGCACCGCATGAATCCTGGTGATGCCAACCATGGCTGAAACGGGGCGGGGATTAGGAGCGGATGTAGCGCTTGCGCCCTTGGGCGTCGATCGCGTATTTGCCCCCGCGGGGGCCGGTGAAGGTTTTGAGGTAGGTCTTGCGGCCGTTGTGATCCACGGTGTACACGCCACCTTTGGGGCCTTTGTGGAGTGTCTCGAGGCTGTCCACCTGCTGTTGCACATCGGCTTTGATGCGCGCCGCCGCCACGATTGCGGAAGCTTCAGCCTCCGGCTGGGGCTTGCGGCGGAAGAGTGAGAACAGCCAGCGCATGGTGAATCGTGCTCGCCATGCGTATTGTCTGGCCCTGTCAAGTGTGGCCGTTGAGGATTAACGAGAGCTGTGCACTGAGCGGCTCGATGCAGCCTTGGAGATCACGCACCACCACATCAGCCTGGCGCCGCAGGGGGTGAATGAATCGGCGTTCGCCGGGCAGGGTTTGCAGCAGGGTTTGCTGCAGCACGTAGCGGGCGGAGCGCTGCCGTTGCTGTTGATCGCGGCGCAGCCGGCGCAGCAGCCGCAGCGGCAGGGCCGTCTGCACGTACACCAACAGCGCGAAGGGGCTCGACTCCAACAGCGCCTGGGGCCCATAGGCCCCCTCCAGCAGGATCAGCTCCGGTGGGTTGCCGCTGAGTGGCCTGCGGCTGATGCTGCGGGTGGCCATGTCGTAAGTGCGCAGCGAGTGGCATTGCCCGGCCCGCAGGGCCGCGAGCTCCTGCTGCAGGCAGGGCACGTCGATGGCCTCCACCGTGTCGAATCCAAAGCGGCCGTGGGGATCCCAGTTGGTGCGGTAGTAGTTGTCGCAGGCCAGCACCAGGCAGCGCCGTTGCTGCGCCTCAAGCCGCTCGCAGAGGGCTGCGGCCAGCACGCTTTTGCCGGCGGCGGAGGGGCCGCAGATGCCCACCACGGGAACCGCTGCGGCCATCGCCTGGGGCCTCACCGGTTGGCTCAGCGGCTGCTGCGGTAGCCGCTCCACTGCTTCAGCTCATCGAGGGTGAGCACCCCTTCGCGCCGCTCACCCTTGAAATCCCAGCTGGGGTAGGCGCGCACCTTGGCGGCGTTGCAGCGCTCGCGGCCGTTGTCGTCTTTGTCGCACTCCACATAGGGCAGCCGCTCCTGGGCCGGGCTGCCGAACAGGGCCTTTTGGTGCTGGCAATGGCCGCACCACCAGGCGCCGTAGAAGGTCATCCCCACACGCTTGAGGTAATCCGCCAGGCGCACTTGCTCGGGGCTGGAGGCCTCCGGCTGGGCGGGCTGGCCTTCGGCCCGCGCCTGCACCGGTGCCCCCAGGGTGGCGCCCGCCAGCAGCAGACCCGCCCCCAGCCGCAGCAGGCGACGGCGGGCGCAGATCAGCCTGGGGGCGCTGGGGTGGGCGCTGCTCATCGGGATGGGGAGGTTGGCCCTGAGGTTAGGGGCGTTCGGCCTTCCGCCCCAGGGGGGGCGCCGCCTGAGCCACTGCAGCTGGGAGACTGGGGGCACGCCTGTTCTTTGGTGGCCCCAGCAGCAGCGATG
>CAWUND010000003.1:0-24920 GCA_963923815.1 uncultured bacterium | reverse complement strand
ACGTCCTTGCGCAGGGCCTTGATCTTTTCCTTCTGGTTCACCCCGAAGCGCTGCTCCTCATCCACCACCAGCAGCCCCAGCTGCTTGAAGCTGGTGCCCTTGCCCAGCAGTTGGTGGGTGCCCACCACCACATCCACGGTGCCCTCCACGAGCCCCTCCTGGATCGCCTTGCGCTCGCCGGCGGTGCGGAAGCGGTTGAGCAGGCTCACCTTGATCGGGTAGGGGGCGAAGCGCTCGCTCAGGGAGCGCCAGTGCTGCTGCGCCAGCACCGTGGTGGGGGCGAGCATCGCCACCTGCTTGCCGGCGGTGACCGCCTTGAAGATGGCGCGGATGGCCACCTCGGTTTTGCCGAAGCCCACATCGCCGCACACCAGGCGGTCCATGGGCTGGGGTTGCTCCATGTCGCGCTTCACCTCGCCGATCGCCTTGAGCTGGTCGGGGGTGGGCTCGTAGGGGAACGACTCCTCCAGCTCGTTTTGCCAGGGGCCGTCGGGGGGGAAGGGGAAGCCGGCGGCCTGGTGGCGCTCGGCGTAGAGCTTCACCAGATCGAGCGCCACCTTGCGCACGGCCTTGCGGGCCCGCTCCTTGGCCTTGCTCCAGGCGGTGCCGCCCATGCGGTTGAGCTCCGGCGCCTGCTCGCTGGTGGCGCGGTAGCGGCCCAGGCTGCCCAGCTGGTCGGCGGCCACCCGCAGCAGCCCATCGGCGTACTGCACCACCAGGTAGTCGCGGGATTCGCCGCCGATGGCGAGCTTTTCCAGCTTCAGAAACTTGCCGATGCCGTGGTTGCGGTGCACCACGAAATCGCCGGGCCGCATCTTGTTGGGGTCCACCGTGCGGCTGGCGGCCTTGCGGCGGCGGCGCACGTAGCCGGTGGCGGCGAGCGAATGCTGGCCGAAGAATTCCCGGTCGGTGATCAGCGCCAGCCGCCAGGCCGGCAGCTGCAGGCCCTCCAGTTCGGCGGTGCCCCGGGTTTTAAGGGCCACGGGGGTGTTCTGCTCGATCAGCCGCTCAATCGAGCTCCAATCGGCCGGGTTGGGCACAAAGCGGGTGATGCAGTCGTGCTCCTCCAGCAGCGCCACGGCGCGGCTGGGCTGGGCCGACAGCAGCCACACCCGGGTTTTGTCGGTTTGGAGGCCCTTCACCAGCTCCGCCAACTTGCCGAATTGGTTGGGGTAGGCGGGCACCGGCCGGCTGGCCAGGTCGAAGCCGTTGGGGTGGTTGTCGCTCTCGTGCAGCTCCGCCAGGTCGAAGCCGCCGAAGCGCTCCAGGGCCGCCAACGCCTCCTGGGGCGTGCGGTGCAGGCGGGGGAGCTCGAGCCCCAGTTCGGCGCTCACCTCGCCGTGGTGCTCCACGGCATGGTCGAGCCATTGCTGGCCGTGGGAGAGGCAGTGGCGCCGCTCATCCACCGCCACCAGGGTGGCCTCGGGCAGGTAATCGAGCAGGCAGGCGGGTGTGCCCCAGGCCAGGCCCATCAGCCGGCGCAGCCCCTCCGGGGTGCCCCCCTCCAGCAGCTGCTCGCTGGCCTCCGGGCTGAGCAGCTGATCGAGCCCATCGGGCATGCCGTCGCGCAGGGCCGCGGCGATCAGCGGGCCGTAGCCGCTGGGGGTGAGCCGCACCAGCTCGATCGGATCGAGGGAGCGCTGGCTGGCGGGGTCGAATTCCCGCAGCTTCTCCAGCTCCTCCCCGAAAAACTCCAGGCGCACCGGCAGCTCGGCGCTCACCGGAAACACGTCGACGATGTCGCCGCGACGGCTCCAGCTGCCCTCCTGCTCGATGCTGGTGACCCGCTCGTAGCCCAGGCGGGTGAGGGTGGCGGCCAGCTCCTCCAGGTCGACGCTGTCGCCCTTGCGCAGGCTCAGGCATTGCTCCCGCAGGGCCGCCGGCGGCGGCAGATGGGGCTGCAGCGCCCGCTCCGTGGCCACGATCGCCGTGGGGGTGCCGCCATCCAGCAGCTCGCTGAGCACCTGCAGCTGCCCCCAGGTGATCTCGCTGGTGGGGTCAAACGGCTCGTAGGGGCTGCCCTCGCTGGTGGGGTAGAGCTGGGCGCTGGCCCAGCCCATCAGCTCCAGCAGCGCCGCCCAGCGGCCCGCCTCCTCCAGGGTGGGCACCACCACCAGCAGGGGCGCCCCAGCGCTGCCCGCCAGCGCACTGCTCACCAGGGCCCGGGCCGCGCGGCTGGCCCCACTGAGCCGCAACCGTTCCGCCCGCTGGCTGCGCTGCAGCAGCTCGCCGGTGAGCGGCGCCTGCTGCAGTTGACGCACCAGGGCGGTGAGGGGCATGGGGCCATCGCGCACAGCCGCCCATCCTGACAAGCGCCGCCATCAGAATTGGGCCATGCGCAGCCCAGGCTCCTCACCGCCGCCCGTCGCCTCCTTGCTGGTGGCGGGCGTGCTGTTGCTGGGTGGTGGCGTGATCAGCCACTGGCAGGAGCAGCGCAGTGCGGCTGTGGATGCACCGGTGGATGCACCCGTGGCGTCGCCGGGGGCCAGCGCGCCGCCCCTGCCGCCCCAGACCCAGCTCGACGGCAGCACCCAGGCGGCCCTGCTGGCCCAGCTGGCGGAGGCGGATCGCCAGTGGTTGCCCCGGGTGGAGCGGCTGCCCGACGGCGGCAACCGCTACGTGTACAAGCGCCGCGCCGGCGACCCGCCGCTCAACCTCGAGCAGGTGAAACAGCTGCTGCGCCATCCGCCGCGGTTTGAGCGCGAACGCGGCGCCATCGCTGAGCTGCTGGCCAGCCTGGAGGCGCGGGGTGTGGTGGTGCTGCTGGAGCAGCCCCGCAAGCGCGGTGCCGCCGGCGAATGGAACCCCCGGCGCGCCGAATTGCGCATCCGCCCCGATGTGCCCGGCAAGGGCAGTGTGGAATTCGCCCGGGTGCTCAACCACGAGAGCATCCACGTGGCCCAGAGCTGCCGGGGGGGCGGGCTGCATGCCCAACCGCGGCCCCTGGGGCTGCCGCGGCAGCTGGATGCCCAGGCGCGCCGTCACCTGGCGGAGCCGCTCTACGCCAAGGCCTCAGCGCGGGAGCGGATCCTGGAGGAGGAGGCCTACGCCGGGCAGGAGCAACTCAGCCTTGGGGCACAGCTGCTGGCAGGCCACTGCCGGGCTGGATGAGTTCCCCCTCCAGCAGCATGTTGAACTGCAGCAGCTGCTCATCGTTGAGCTGCTGGCGGCTGCTTAGCTGGAAGTGCTGCTCGAGCAGGCCGCGGCCCTGGGCGGCATCCCAGCGCAGGGTCTGCAGCAGCTGATCGCTCTGTTGCAACAGGTCGCTGCGCCGCAGCGGCACGGCCGCCTGGGCCGGATGGGCCCCCGCCGGCAGGGCCCGTAGGCCCCGCAGGTAGCTCACCAGGTCGGCGTAGCTGGTGATGCGGCTGCGGCTGGGGTGGCCGAAGCAGCGCTCCAGATACAGCCCCTCCTGGCTGCGGTCCCAGCCGAGGCGTTGCAGCTGCACGTCCAGCTCCGCCAGCTCCTCGCTCCAGTCGTCGGGGTCGGCCTGGGGCTCCTGGGGGGCGACCGGCGCCGCCGGCGAGGCAGGTGCCGGCACCTTGGGCAGGCTCGGGGCGGGGCTGCCGTGGCGGATCAGGGTGGCCCGTGGGGCCGGCTCCGGTTCGGGGGTTGGCTCGGGCTCAGGCCGCGGGGCCTGTGGCTCAGCCGCTGCCCCCGCGGCCAGCTGCTCCTGCAGCCGCTGGCGGGCCCGTTGCTCCGCCGTTTCGGCATCGGCCGCTTCCCCGAGGCAGCTGGCGATGCACTGCTCGCCCCGCCAGGCGCTGGCCTCCACCACCCGGCTGCCGGGCTCGGCATGAACGAGCCGCGCCTTCAGCAGCGGGGGGCTCTGCATGGGCGGGGGCAAGGCGATGGGCTTCCTACACTGCCGCGCCTGAGGACGCTCTGCACAACGCCATGGAAGCGGAGTCGATTCCTTCTCTCTCACCCCTGATCGAATCGGCGGATCAGTGGGGGGAGCTGCTGCTGCTGCTGCCGCTGCTGGTGGCCCTGGAGGCGGTGCTCTCCGCCGACAACGCCATTGCCCTGGCGGCCCTCTCCCGTCAGCTCAAGGATCCCCGCCAGCAGGGCCAAGCCCTCAACCTGGGCCTGGGCCTGGCGTTGCTGTTTCGCCTGCTGTTGATCGGGGCCGCCCGCTGGGTGCTCGATTTCTGGCCCCTGCAGCTGCTGGCGGCCGGCTATCTGCTGTGGCTCTGCCTGAGCAGCCTGCAACCGCTGTGGTGGGGCGCCGGCGCGGGGGCAGCGGAGGATGCGGCCGCCGAGCCTGAGCCAGCGGCCCCCGCCGACGGCCACAGCCGCGGCCTCGGGGCGGTGGTGCTCACCCTGGCCCTCACCGATCTGGCCTTTTCCCTCGACAGCGTGGCCGCTGCCGTGGCCGTGAGCGACAACCTGCTGCTGGTGATGGCCGGCGGGGTGATCGGCGTGGTGGCCCTGCGCTTCACGGCGGCGCTGTTCATCCGCTGGTTGGACCAGTTCCGCCACCTGGAGGCGGCCGGCTACCTGGCGGTGGGGTTGGTGGGCATCCGGCTGCTGCTGCGCCTGGGGGCGCCGCAGTTGGTGCCACCGGAATGGGTGTTGCTGCTGGTGGTGGCGCTGTTGTTTGCCTGGGGCTTCTCCAGCCGCAACCCCGAGGGGCCGGTGGAGCAGGCCACCCCTTAACCCCATGCGCGTGGAACTGCGACAGGCCGGCAGCGACCGGCTGCTGGAGCGCCTGGAGCTGGAGGAGGTGCCGCAACCCGGCCGTTGGCTGGTGGTGGACAACCGCAGTTTCCTGGTGCTGCAGCGCCACCACCGCTACCAGCTGCGCGGCGGCCGCTACGAGCTGAGCAGCGTGGCCCTGCAGGTGAAATCGCAGCGGCAACCTGCCGATGCCCGCTGGTGGCAGGGCCGTTGGGTGATCGGCGACCCCAGCTGCCGCTTCAACGCCCGCTCCCCCCTGCTGCGCTGCGCCGTGCTGCCCGAGGGGCCCTGTGAGCGCTGCGAACACCACAGCGCCCTGGATCCCGCTGGCCATGGTTGAGCCCCAGCTGCGTTGGTGGGAGGGGGAGCTGGTGGCGGGCCATGGGGTGGCCTCGGGCCGCGCCAACGACAGCCCCTACCCCGCCGGCACCATCCAGCTGCAACGCCCCCATTTCGCCGCCGCCGGCATCGACCTCAGCCCCTTTGAGCCGGCCACCCTCAACCTGGCCTTCCGCGGCGGGCGCTGGCGGCTGCGGCAGCCGGACCACCACGTGGAGCAGCTGCGCTGGACCGACCGCCACCCCCCCGAAACCTTTTCCTTCTGGCGCTGTCAGCTGCGCCGCAGCGGTGCGCAGGCCGCTCCGGTGGCGGCGCTGATTTATGTCCCCCATCCGGAAACCAAACGGGCTCACCTTCAGCCGGAGGGGCTGCTGGAGCTGCTGGCCCCGCCCCTGGGGCCGGTGACGCCGGGGGAGCGCTTCCAGCTGGGGGTGGATCCCCGCCGCTGCACCCTGCTGCAGCCGGCGCGGTTGCGGGCCCGCTTGCTGGAGTTTTTGAAGTTCCGGGTGCTGGCGGCCCAGGAGAGCTTTTTCCACCACCACGACCCCTCCCAGCTGCGGGCCTGGCTGGCGCAGCACTGGCCCGAAGCCTGTGATCTCAGCGATGGCGAGCTCGCGGCCACCCTGGATCAGGCGCGGCAGCTCTACACCGAACTGCCCCCCATGGGGCCGCCGCCGCGGGACCCGTAGGGTGAAGGGACCCTGCGGGACCCCTGCCATTTCGCCGTCAACCCTGTCCGCGGATGCGGCGCTGAGCAGCTCCCCCTTTGCGGCCCTTGGCCTGGGCCGGCCGATCGTGCAGGCGGTGCTGGACAAGGGCTACACCGCCCCCTCGCCGATTCAGCAGCAGTGCATTCCGGCGGTGCTGGCGGGCCGTGATGTGATGGCCGCCGCCCAGACCGGCACCGGCAAAACCGCCGGCTTCACCCTGCCGATGCTGGAGCGGCTGCGGCACGGCCCCCACGCCCGCAACAACATCGTGCGGGCCCTGGTGCTCACCCCCACCCGCGAGCTGGCGGCCCAGGTGGGCGAAAACGTGGCGGCCTATTCGCGCCACCTGGATTTGCGCTCCGACGTGGTGTTCGGCGGCGTCAAGATCAACCCCCAGATGATGCGGCTGCGGCGCGGCGCCGACGTGCTGGTGGCCACCCCGGGCCGTCTGATGGACCTGGCCCAGCAGAACGCGGTGAAGCTCGACCGGGTGGAGATCCTGGTGCTGGATGAGGCCGACCGCATGCTCGACATGGGCTTCATCCGCGACATCCAAAAAATCCTGGCGCTGCTGCCGGCCCGCCGCCAAAACCTGCTGTTCTCGGCCACGTTTGAGGCCTCGATCAAGAAGCTGGCCACCGGCCTGTTGCACAACCCCGTGCAGCTGCAGGCCACCCCCGAAAACCGCACCGCCACCACGGTGGAGCACGTGCTCCACCCCTGCGACATGGCCCGCAAGCCCGAGCTGCTGTGCCATTTGATCCGCAGCAACGACTGGCAGCAGGTGCTGGTGTTCTCCCGCACCAAACACGGCGCCAACCGCATCGCCGAGCGCCTCACCCAGGAGGGCATGGCGGCGGCGGCGATCCATGGCAACAAGAGCCAGGGGGCCCGCACCCGCGCCCTGTCGGGGTTTAAGGCCGGTGAGGTGCGTGTGCTGGTGGCCACCGACATCGCCGCCCGCGGCATCGACATCCACCAGCTGCCCCATGTGGTGAACCTCGACCTGCCCAACCAGGCGGAGGACTACGTGCACCGCATCGGCCGCACCGGCCGTGCCGGCCACAACGGCCATGCGGTGTCGCTGGTGGCGGCGGAGGAGCACGAGCTGCTGCGGGCGATTGAACGGCTGATTGGCAATCCGCTGCCCCGCCAGGAGATCCAGGGGTTTGAGCCCACGGTGCTGTCGGCGCCGCCGCTCGACCTCAGCGGCGGTCGTGGGCGCTCGGGTGGTCGAGGTGGCCGCTCCGGTGGTGGTGGTGGCCGCAGCGGCGGCGGCGATCGGCGCCGTGCTGCCCCCTCCGGCCGCGCCGCCGCCGGTCGCCCCGCCGCCCGCTCCAGCTCAGCCCGCCCCCGCAGCGGCCGCTAACCCAGGCGATCCCCGGCGCTGGCCTGCAGCTGTTGCAGCAGCGGCCCCCCATGGGCGGCCCCCTTGCCTTCTAGCTGCGCCCCCCGCAGCAACAGCGGACAGCCCCCGGTGGCCACCACCACGCCCACGTTGGGCACCACCTGCAGCACCGTGCCCGGTGCCATGGCTGCCGGCTCAGCGGGGGGCTGCACCAGCGCGGCGGCCTCCGGGCTGAGCTGCGCCGCCAGCCGTTGCACCAGCGGTTCGGTGGCCAGCAGCTTGAGGCGCTTGCCCCCCCACTGGGTGTGAGCGCCCGGGTAGAGCCCCATCACCCGGCGGTGGATCGCCAGGGCCGATTGGCTCCAGTCGATGGCGAAGTCATCCTTCTCGAGCATGCGGGCGGTGGTGAGGCCGTCGCTGGATTGCGGGCGCACCCCCAGCCGCGCCAGGCGCTCCGGCTCCGGGCCGGGCCCCGCCGCCTCAATGCGGGGCATGGCCTCCACCAGCAGCTCGGCGGTGAGCTGGGCCAGTCGGCCCCCCAGCTGCTGGGCGTTCTCCAGCAGGCCAATGGGGATGGCACGCTCCAGCAGCACCGGCCCGGTGTCGAGCCCCTCCTCCATCGCCATCACCCCAACGCCCGTTTCGGCATCGCCCTCCAGCAGGCACCACTGGATCGGGCCGGCGCCGCGCCAGCGGGGCAGCAGGGAGCCGTGGCCGTTCCAGCAGCCCAGGGGGGGCTGGGCCAGCACCTCCGGCGGCAGGATCTGGCCAAACGCCACCACCACCGAGACATCCGCCCCCAGCTCGGCGAGTTGCCGTTGGCAATCGGCATCGCGGCGGATGCGCTCGGGGCAAAACACCGGCACCCCGAGCTCCAGGGCCCGCGCCTTCACGGGGGATGGCACCAGCGCCTTGCCGCGGCCGCGCCGCCGGTCGGGCTGGGTCACCACCCCCACCAGTTGGTGGCCCGCCGCCACCAGCGCATCCAGGCTCGGCACCGCGTAGGCCGGTGTGCCCCAAAACAGGATTCTCATCGCCGGATCAGGCTTCGCCGGTGATCGACAGCCCGTCCACCCACACCATGGGGCAGAGGCCGTCGGGGGTGACCTTGGCCTCCCCTTCAAAGCCCACGATCCCCTGCAGCACCTGGCGAATGTCTCCGGCCACGGTGGCCGCTTCGATCGAGCGGCACTCGCCGCCGCGCACCAGCCAGCCATCGAAGGGCAGGGAGAACGACCCCTGGCTGGCCTTCACGCCGGCATGCAGGGCGGAGAGGGAATCGATCCACACCAGGGGGTGATCGGCCTGGAGGCGGTTGAGCCCCGCCTGGCCGCCGCCGCTGCCGGGGGTGGGGCCGATCTCAAACCAGTCGGGCCCCACCGACACCTTGGCCCCCAGGCCGGCGTGGCCCGTGGGTTGCACGCCGAAGGCGCGGGCGGTGGCTTCCGAGTGCAGGAAGTGGCGCAGCACGCCGCCCTCCAGCAGGGCCAAGCGCCGGGTGGGGGTGCCTTCGCCATCGAAGGCGGAGGCGCCGATGTTGCCGGGATGCAGGCCGTTGTCGTGCAGGTCGAGGAAGGGCACCGCCAGGGTTTGCCCCAGGGAGTCGCGGTTGCTGAGGCTCACCCCATCCAGCACGGCCCGGGCATTGAACAGGCTGCTGAACGCACCGATCAGATCGAGGAACGCCTCGGGGCTGAACACGCAGGTGTAGTGGCCGGTTTCAATCGGGGCGTAGTCGAGGTGGCTGATGGTGCGCTCCGCCGCTTCGTTGATGCAGCCCGCGATGTCGAGGTCGCCGGCGCCGTAGGCCAGGCGCATGGCTCCGGCGCTGCGGGGTTTGCGGCCCGTTTCTTCAGCGCGGGCGTAGAGGTACACGCTGGCGGTGGTGAGCCGCTGCTGGCGGCGGGCCCCATCGCTGTTGAGGTAGAGCCGCTCGCTGCTGCGTTCCGCCAGGCCGTTGTAGGGCACCGTGCCGATCGCCTGATGGCGGGCCAACAGCTGTTGCTCCGCATCCTTGAGGGTGGTGAGCAGCTGCAGGATGCCCTGGGGTTCATGCAGGGGTTGATCCAGCGGGGCTACCGGGGCGGTGGCCAGGGGCGAGAAGGCGGGGGTGTCGTCGGGATTGCCGAAGGCGCTGGCGGCCTGGGCACCGCTGAGGGCGCGCTCCAGGCCGGAGTCTGAGAGGTCGGAGGTGCTGGTGGTGCCCACCAGGCCATCGCCGTTCCACACCCGCACGGTGATCGAGCTGCGCTGGGCCCCCTTGAGCTGCTTGGGCTCACCGCGATCCACCTGCACGGAGGTGTCGCTGCTGCAGGCGGCCCCCAGATCCCATTGGCGGATGCCGTTGGCGGCCGCCAGGCGGGCGAGGGTTTCGCCCAGCTGGTCGGCATGGAGGCCGGTGGCGGCTGCGCTCACGGTTAGCGGCCCCCCACGGTGATCGAATCCACCTTGATGTGGGGTTGGCCGACGGTGACAAAAATGCTGCCGCTCACGGAGCCGCAGAAGCCCGCCGCCAGTTCGAGGTCGTTGGCGCACATGGAGATGCGGGGCATCACCTCCTTGGCTTCGCCGATCAGGGTGGCCCCCTTCACCGGCTTGGTGAGGGTGCCGTTTTCGATCAGGTAGCCCTCCTCCACGGCGAAGTTGAACTGGCCGGTGGGGCCGACGCTGCCGCCCCCCATGGATTTGCAGTAGAGGCCCCGGTCGACGGAGGCGATCAGCTGCTCGGGGCTGTGGGGGCCAGCGGCGATGTAGGTGTTGCGCATGCGGCTGGCGGCCGCGAAGGAGTGGCTCTGGCGGCGGCCACTGCCGGTGCGGGCATGGCCCGTGCGCAGCTCGCCGGCCCGGTCGCTGATGAAGCGTTTGAGCACGCCGTTCTCGATCAGCACGGTGCGCTGCGCCTCCATGCCCTCGTCATCCATGCTCAGGGAGCCGAAGGCGCCGCTGGTGAGCCCCTCATCGATGGCGGTCACGGCGCTGTGGGCGATCGGTTCGCCCACCCGTTCGGCGAAGGGGGTGGTGCCCCGCTCCACCTGGGTGGTTTCCAGCAGGTGGCCGCAGGCCTCGTGGAAGATCACACCGCCGAAGCGGTTGGCCAGCACCGCGGGCATCTGGCCGGCCTCCACGTAGTCGGCGTAAAGCATGGCGGCGGCGCTGTCGCACACCTCCTGGGCCGACTGCTCCGCATCCCACTGGCGCAGGTCGTCGGGCCGGTCGGCGCTGCCGTAGCGGCGGCCCACACCGGCGCGGTGGTCGCCATCGGCCGCCAGCACGTTCAGCCCCACCGATTGGTGCAGGCGGATGTCGTGGCCGAAGGTGCCATCGCTGGCGGCCACCAGCACCTCCTGCCAGTCGCGGGCATAGCTGCCGCGGCGCACCTGCAGGTGGGTGCCGCGGCGCTGCAGCTGTTGGGTGCCTGCGAGCAGGGCCTGGGTGGCCTCCAGCAGCTCGGGGCTGCGCTGCAACCAGTCGCCCTTGGCGGCGGCGAAATCGTTGAGGGGGGCGAGCCCTTCAAAGGGGCTCTGTTGTGGCGACCCCAGCTGCAACCCGAGCATCCCCAGGGCCTGCTCCAGGGCCAGCCGCAGGCCCGCTTCGCTGAGGTCGTTGGTGCTCACGAAGCCATCGCGGTGGCCGCGGAAGACGCGGATGCCCGCCCCCATGCCGAAGGCCGGGGTCACGCTGGTGATCGTGTCTTGCTCAGCCAGCACGCCCAGGTGGTCGGTGCGCTCGAGGAACACCTCCACCAGGTCGGCGCCGGCGGCGGTGCCCACCCCCAATAGGGTTTCGAGCCGTGGGGCCCAGCGCTGGTCGAGGGGGCCGTTGAGCAGGCTCTGCAGGGGTGCGGTGACGGTCACGCTTGGGTCAGCGCACCGCCGGTTGGAACTGCTCGCTGCGGATGGGGCTCATTAGGAACAGCTTGGCCATTTCGGCGGCGTTGGCGGCCCAGAAGGGCAGCTTGCGCAGCAGCTTCAGCGGTGCGGGGGCTTGGCCCTGGTCGGCGGCGCTGAGCTGGTCGTTGTTGCGCACCAGGCGCTCGAGGCGCGTGTAGAACTTCGGATGCTCCACGTTGAGCACCACGGGGAACACCCGGGCCGAGGTTTCGTTGGTCTTGGCGATCACGTACTTGTCGTACTCGCGGGCATCCAGACCCAGGGCTTCGTAGAACTCCTTGCGGGCCACGTCGCGCACATACATGGTGGCGAACACGGCCAGCAGGAAGAAGCGGCACCAGAGGCGGGCGCGCAGGCCGGTGACGCTCTTGGGCTGGGCCTTCATCAGGGCATCGAAGAAGTCGCCGTGGCGGTTCTCGTCCTGGCACCAGTTCTCGAAGAAGTTGAAGATCGGGAAGATCTTGCTGTCGGGGTTCTTCTCGAGGTGGCGGAAGATGGCGATGTAACGCCAATAGCCAATCTTCTCGGAGAGGTAGGTGGCGTAGAAGATGTATTCGGGCTTGAAGTAGGTGTAGGCCTTGTTGGCGGTGAGGAAGCCGAGGTCGAGCTGCAGCCCGAAATCGCTCATGGCCTTGTTGAGGAAGCCGGCGTGGCGGGCCTCATCGCGGGCCATGTGGGCGAAACATTCCGCCAGCAGGGGGTTTTTGGTTTTGATGCGGCGGCTGAGTTCCTTGTAGAGCAGGAAGCCGGAAAACTCCGAGGTGCAGCTCTGCTCGAGAAACTCGATGAACACCTTGCGGGTTTCGGGATCGAGTTTGTCGGCGGCGCCTTCAAACTCCTCGTTGCGCACGAAGTGGTGGCGGTTGTAGTCCTTGCGGAACTCCTCGCAGATGGCCTCCAGCTCCACCGCATTGGGGCTGAGGTCCATGGCGGCCATGGCCTCGAAATCCGTGGTGTAGAACCGCGGCGTGAGGATCGTGTCCTTCACCGGGTCTTTGATGGCCGGCGCGTCAGGGGTGCCAAGGGCGCCGTTGCGGGTCGCGGCGTCGGGCGTGGCAACGGCGGTGGGAGGCACCATCGGTGGCGTCGGGCGGACTAGGCCTTGCATCGTAGGCGGCCTCTGGGGGGTGGCGGCGCCCGTGCGATCGCCTCTGTAACCCCGCTGGTTTAGTTGGCTCCCAGCCACTTCTGGCCGTTGAGGCGCTGCACCAGGCGCGACACCAACAGGGCCAAGGTGGTCTTCTTTTCGTCGATCAGAAACGACTCCAGCAGGCTGGGTTCGGCGCCTGATTCCGCCAGGGCAATGGTTTTGGCGGAGCTGATGGCCTCCTGGGTGAAGCAGAGCCAGAAGCGCCGGCCCCCCTCAAGGGCCCCCACCACCATCCAGCAGGGGCTGCCCACCACGGGCATGGGGCCCTGCTCCAGGCTGATCTCGCAGCTGGGGCCGCCGTAGGCGCTGATCTCCTGCTTGAGGGCGGGGATCAGCAGGTTGGGCACAAACGTGGCGAAGGGTTGGTCCTCCGGGGCCGGCGGTTTGGCGGCGGGCTTGGCTGCGGGCTTGGCCGCTGCGGTGTCCTCGGCAGCGGATTTGGCGGAATCGGTCACCCTCGCTGGCCCCTGGCGGTTGCAGGCGGAACTTTAGGGAGCTTGGCGGCGGCGGGGGTCACCAATCGTCCTGATCGGGGCTGTCCCAACCGTCGTCTTGGGGGGCGCTGGTGCTGGGGCCGGCTGGGGTTGTCGCCGCAGCCGCTGCGCTGGCCGCCTTGGGGCGGCGGATCACCCGGAAGGGCACCGACACCGTGGGCGGAGGGTCGGAGGCGCTGCGGCTGGGCCCCGCCCAGGGGCCGGCGCCGGGGGCTGAGCGGGGCGTCTGGCGGGGTGCGGGGTTGGGTTCGCGGTCGAGTTCTCGGTCGGGGGCTCCGCGGCGCACCTGGCGCCGGGGCCGCACGGAGGCGGGCTGCCCCTGCAGGGCCAGGGCGGTGCCCGCGGCGCTCATGCCCGCCCCAACCGCCAGGCCCGTGGCCAGCCAGCCCCCCAGGGGCCAGGCCGGACTGGTCCAGGTGAGCAGCCGCAGGGCCACCCAGGGCCGTGGATTCACGGCCGCAATCAGCAGCACCGCCAACAGGGGCGAGAGCAGCGGCAGCAGCAGGAGTCGGGTGAGCAGGGCGTGCACGGCGGGTCGGCCCTCAGGGCTGGATGGGGCCGCTCCAGCGGCGCAGCTGGCCCAGCTCCAAACCGAGGCAATCGAACACCCGGATCACCAGAAAGTCCACCATCTCCTCGATGCTGCTGGGTTGGTGGTACCAGGCGGGCACCGGCGGGGCGATGCGGGCGCCGGCCTCCGCCAGGGCGGTGAGGTTGCGCAGGTGCACCAGGTTCCAGGGGAGCTCCCGCGGGCAGATCACCAGCGGCCGCCCCTCCTTGAGGTGCACATCGGCGGCCCGCTCCAGCAGGTCGGTGGCCACGCCGCTGGCCATGCGCCCCACCGCCCCCATGGAGCAGGGCAGGATCACCATGCCGGCCGTGCGATGGCTGCCGCTGGCGATGGCGGTGGCCTGGTCGCCCCAGCGGTGGCAGCGCAGCTCCCCGGCTTGGGTGTGGGTTTGGTCGCGCCAGAAGCGCTGCTGCGCCTCGGGATCCACCGGCACCTTGATGCCCAGTTCGGCCTGCCACACGTTGATGGCGCCGCGGCTCACCACCAGATCCACCGTTTCGCCCGCCTCGAGCAGCAGCTGCAGGGCCCGCCGCGCCAGGGGCTGGGCGCTGGCGCCGGAGATGCCCAGCACGATCGGCAGACGCGGCGGACTGGCCATGGTTCAGTCGTCGTCGCTGGGGGCGTCGTCGCTGGCGCCGTCATCGCGGCGGTCGCGGTGGTCGGGCACGTACTCCTCGTAGCCCTCCGGCAGCACCACCGCCAGGTCGATCTGGTGCCGCAGCACATCCACCTTCTGGATGATCACCTCCACGGCGTCGCCGAGCATGTAGCTGCGGCGGTTCTTGCGGCCCACCAGGCGGTTCTGGCGCGAGCGGTACTCGTACCAGTCGTCCTTGAGGGAGCTCACGTGCACGAGGCCCTCCACCTGGGAGGGGGGCACCTCCACGAAGAAGCCATAGCTCTGCACGCCGCTGATCACGCCGGTGAGGGTCTGGCCCACCAGCGGTTCCGCCTGACGGGCCTGGGCCATGGCCAGGGCGTCGCTTTGGAGCTCGGTCACAAAACGGCTGCGGCCGTTGAGGCGATGCAGCAGCGTGGCGCTGCGGCCGTCCTCCAGGGGGGCCAGTTGGGCGGGGCTGAGCAGCGGCCAGTCGATCACGCCGTGGCTGCTGTCACCGGCGATGTCCACCCGGGTTTTGTGGCGCACGGAGGGGCGGTCCTTGCCCTCGCTGAGCAGCAGCACCAGCAGGTGCTGGTTCCACAGGTCGGCGTAATGCAGCGCCGGGCAGCACCAGGGGGCGAAGGCCACCGGTTCCGCCGCCAGGGTGTTGGGGCCGGGTTCGGTGCTGAGGCCCACGGGCTTGAGCGGGTCCCGCAGCTGCTGCTGCAGCACGCGGCTGCGGTCGCTGGCGGCGAAGGCGCTGGCCAACTCCTGGGCGGTGGCGTTGCCGTCGGCCGACAGCTCCAGGGGGATCTCCAGGGCCAGGGCCGCCTTGGCCACGTCGTTGAGGGCCTCGGCATCGGGGGCCGGGTTTTGGGCATAGAGGGCCGGCAGTTCCAGGGCGGCGCAATGGCGGCCCAGGGCCCGGTGGGCGCTCAGCACCAGCTCCCGCAGCAGCCCCGAGGGGCTCTGGGCGGGATCCAGCTGCACCAACCAGCCCTGGCGGCTTTCATCCGGTTCGGGGATCGCCAGGTCGCCCAGGCCATCGATGGCCGGCATCGCCAGGTCGAGGTCGATGGAGCCGGCGTTGAGGCGCCGTTGGCGCAGCGTCTGGGCCAGGGCGATCAGCCCCTCCAGCAGCGGCAGTTGATCCTTCAGGGCCTTGAGGGCCGCCGGGGTGGTGCGGGCCTTGGGTTTGCGCTCCGCCAGGGCCTGGAGGGCCTTGGCATCGGCGGCCCCATCCACGCTGATGGTGCTGCGGCAGAAGCGGTAGTGCAGCAGCTCCCCCTCGGGGCTGATCTCCAGCAGCACCGACAGGGCGGCGGCGCTGCTGCCCGCCTTGAAGGCCGCCGCCTTGGTGAGGGCGGGGGTGAGCAGGGGCAGCCAACTGCCGCCGAGGCAGAGGCTTTCCCCCTGCTCCCGCAGGAACAGATCCAGGGGGCTGGCGAAGCCGATGCGCTCGGCGATGGCGGGGGCATGCACCCAGAGGCGATGGCCGCTGTCACTGCTCTCCAGCGACACGGCCGGCAGCAGCGGTGCGTCGGTGCCGTCCCACAGCTCCAGCGCCAGGGTGGGCAGGGCGGTGAGGTCGTCGCGCTCCTTGCTGTCGGGGCTCTTGAGGGTGGCCTTGGGGGCCGCCGGCTGGTCCCGCAGACCGTGCTTGGTGAGCAGCAGATCAAGATCTGCCGCCGGGCCGGCATTCACCGCCAGGCTGCGGGCCACGTGGCCCTGGGGCGGCAACTGCCCCACGGGGTAGCGGTCCACCCGCACCTCCACCACCGCTTCGTCGGCGGGTTTCAGGTGCTGGCTGTCGCCGCTCGGCAGTTCGATGCTGGTGAGCAGGCGGTCGTCGAGGGGCACCGCCACCAGGCGCTCGTTCTGCTGCTCCACATGGGCCAGCAGGCTGGTGGTGTGCCGCTCGAGGATGCACTGCACGCCCCCCTCGGGTGAGCGGCGCCGCCCCCCCTCGCGGGTGATCCGCACCAGCACCCGGTCGCCGTTCCAGGCGTGGTTGAGCTGGTTGTCGCGGATGTAGATGTCTTCGCCGCCGTCATCCCGCAGGGCGAAGCAGAAGCCCTTGCTGCTGCAGCGCAGCCGCGCCTCGATCAGGCCGTCGTCGTCGCTGCGGCTGATGCCCTGCTCGTCCTCGTTGAGCACGCCTGTCTTCACCAGGGCGCTGAGGGCGATGCGCAGGAGCTCCTTGTCGCCCTTGGCACTCAGGCCCAGGGCTTTCTCCAGCTTGCTGACGCTCAGCGGCTCGGCTGCGGGCAGCTGGTCGATCAGGGAGGCGACCGTGAATTTCATGACTTCCGGGAACGTGCCCTGGAACAGGGCTGATCGGGCCGTTTGGCGGGATGGGCTTCAACGGGTGGCGAACAGCTCCTGAAGACGGCCAACGCCTTCGGGATCCTTCGCGACACATCAACTGTAACCAGGCGTCTCCCGTTGCCAAGGGGCAACCCTGCCCTCAGCCCTCGCTGGAGGTGTTGGGGTCGGCCTCGGCTTCGGGCTCGGCGTCGCTGCGGGAGGCCTTGATCAGCAGCCGGGTGCCGATCACCAGAAAGCCCACGGAGGCGGCCAGTTGCAGCACATCCGGCCCGATCACCGAGGAGAGGGAGCCCCCGGCGGCGGCCCCCAGCAGGCTGGCCAGCACCAGGGCCAGGGAGCTGCCGGCAAACACGGCTCCACTGCGGCTCGAGGTGCCGCTGATGGTGACGATCGCCAGTTGGGTTTTGTCGCCCAGTTCCGCCAGGAACACGGTGGCGAAGGTGGAGGCCAGCAGGGGGAGGTCCATGGGTCAGGCCAGGGGGAAGACACTCACGGCGGCCTGGCGGCCGAGCCACAGGCCCAGACCCACCATCAGGATCCCGGCCAGGCGCTCCAGCTGCTGGGGCGGCAGCACCCGCGACAGCCAACGGCCCAGCACCACCCCCACCAGGCTGGAACTGATCAGGGCCAGGGAGGCCCCGATGAACACCAGCACCGGCCGGCCGGATTCCGCCGAGAGCAGCAGCGCCGCCAGCTGGGTTTTGTCCCCCAGTTCCGCCAGGAACACCGTGGTGAAGGTGGTGAGGAACACGGCGCCGAAGGAGCCGGCGTTCCCCGCGTCTGGTGAAGTGGCCTGCGGCTCGGTCATCCGGGTTCGGAAGGGGGCTGGCGGATGGCCTGCTCAAAACGCTTCATCACCATGCCACGACCGCCGTGCTCGCAGCGGATCTGCTGCCGGCAGCAGTCGATGGCGAAGCCATTGGCCTCCTCGGGCGGCACGTCGAACAACGCCGCCAGGTTGTCCACCCGGCAGAAACTGGGGCGATCGGCGTAGATGCGGCAGGAGCTGGAGCCGGTGTCGAAATGGATGCACCAGCCATCGGGCCCCACCATCGACAGGTAGAGCTCCTGCTGCTCAGGGCTGAGGGCCTCGATCGCCTCGTGGCGTTCCCCGGGATCCAGGCGGCAGCAGGCTCCGCAGCCGCTGATGCAGCGCCAGTGCAGCGGCTCAGCCATGGCGGTGCGGTTGCGGGGTTCGGGGGCCGCCCTGGAGCTGTGACAACCCGTCACAGCCCTGGTGGATGGGCTGGGGTGGCTGCGGTTGCAGACCGTAATGTGGGGCACAACTTGAGCCGTTGCTGCGCCGTTCTCCCATGGGAATCGACTTCCATCTGATCGCCAACTTCGCGGCCCTGTTCCTGATCACCGTGGCCGGCCCGGCTGTGATCTTCATCCTCTTCTACCGCCGCGGCGCCCTCTGATCCTGGCCCTCCAGCCGGGGCATTCCATCGCTCCGGCTCTCCCGTGCCCCTGGTCCGTCAGCCCCCCTCTCGGGGCACGGGCCAGGGGCTTTGTTCTGGCTGGTTTGGCTTAAGCCGCGAGCCCCAGGGCGGTGGCGGCATCGGCCACCAGGGCCCGCACGTAGGGGTGATCGCCGTTGGGGTGGTCCACCTGCAGGTGGCCTGGGGCACAGCGGGCCCGCAGCTCGTCCCCGTCGGCATTGCGGATCACCAGCTGATCCTCCTGGCGGCTCACCCAGTACTGCCGGCCGCGGCTGCGCAGCACCAGGTTGTCGCTGCAGCTGGGCCGCAGGTCGACCAGTTCCAGCTGCAGCCGCTCCTCCCCCTGCCAGCGGTTGAGCCGCAGGTGGAAGGCCACATCCACCTCCTTGGGCAGGGTCCAGCCGCCGTTCCAGCGCCAGGCGATGGCCCGCAGGCGCGTCTCCCCCTGCCGCAGGGTGAGCTGCAGATGGCCGCCCCGCAGCTGGCGCTGCTCCTCGACGCTGCAGCGTTGGCTCCAGAACAGCGGTGTGGCGTGGCCGATGCCGAAGGGCTCCAAGCGCTGCAGCTGACGCCAGAAGTGGCGGCTGAGCTCGCTGAACGGCACCAGCGCCTCCGGCCGCACGGCCCGCAGGCTGGCGTCGCTCTGCAGCCAGGCGGCGGCCCGTTGGTTGAGCCGTTCATGCAGGGCGGCCACCTGCTCGGCCCGCACGGTGAAGCCGCCGGCGGCGGGATGGCCGCCGTGCCGCTCCAGCAGATCGCTGCAGGCCTGCAGGGCCGCATCCACGGCAAAGCCCTGGGGGGCGCGCACGGAGGCCCGCAGCCGGCCGTTGCCCTCGGCGGCCAACAGGGCCACCGGCAGCCCGAAATGGTCCACCAACCGTGCCGCCACGATGCCGATCACGCCGTGGTGCCAGTGGCCCTGCGCCAACAGCAGAAAGGGGCTGCGTTGCTGCCCATCGGCCTCCACCAGGGCGCGCGCCTCCGCTTCGATCGCGTCACACAGCTCCCGCCGCTGGCGGTTGAGCGATTCGCAGGCGTGGGCCAGCTCCAGGGCCCGCTGGGGGTCGTCGGTGGTGAGCAGCTCCACCACCACCTGCGGATCCCCGAGCCGGCCCACGGCGTTGATGCGCGGGGCGATCTGGAAGCCCACCGCCCCCGCATCCAGGGGGGCGTCATCGAGGCCCGCCAGCTGCTGCAGCGCCTGCAGGCCCTTGAGTTGGCTGGCCTTGAGCTGCGGTAGGCCATCCAGCAGCCAGCGGCGGTTCACCCCCTGCAGGGGGGCCATGTCGGCGATGGTGCCGATGCAGAAGAGGTCGAGCGCCATGGCCAGGGCGGGCTTGGAGCGCTGCTTCTGGGCCAGGGCGCGCGCCAGCACGTAGGCGATGCCCACCCCCGCCAGTCCGCGGTAGGGGGAGCCCTCGGGGGTGGTGGCCGGATGCAACAGCGCCAGCAGCGGCGGCAGCTGCGGCGGCAGGGTGTGGTGGTCGGTCACGATCACCTCCACCCCCAGCTGCTGCGCCCGCTCGAGGGCCTCCTGGGCGGCGATGCCGTTGTCCACGGTCACCAGCAGGGCGATGCCCTCGGCCGCCAGCCGCTCCACCATGGCGGCGTTGAGGCCATAGCCATCGTCGAGGCGGCTCGGGATGGCGGCGCAGGGGTTGGCCCCCAGATGGCGCAACACCCCCACCAGCAGGGCGGTGCTGGTCATGCCATCGGCGTCGTAGTCGCCGCAGATCGCCAGGCGTTCCCCCTGGCGGCAGGCCCGGCGCAGCCGCTCAACGGCGATGGCCAGGTGGGGGAAGTGGGCGGCGGGGTCGGGTGCTGCGGGTGGGTCGAGCAGCGTTTGCACCGCCTCGCGGCTGCCGTAGCCCCGGCGCAGCAGCAGCGCCTGCAGGGGCTCGGGCAACCCCAGGCCATCCAGGTCGGGGCACTCCGGCAGGGGTGCCGGCAGTTGCCAGCTGGGGGTGGCGCTCCGTTGCTCAAGGGGCTGGGGGAGCAACGGACAACGGCCAGGTCGCTCCATTGTGCGGGGCCCGCCGCGGGCGTCCAGCCCGTAGCCTGAACACCCTTGAGCCCCGCTGAGGCCTGCGATGCCCGCCCTGCCGGAGGCCGTGCTCTGGGATGTGGATGGCACCCTGGCGGAAACCGAGCTGCAGGGCCATCGCCGCGCCTTCAACCGCGCCTTCGCCGAGGCCGGTCTGCCCTACCGCTGGGACCCCAGCCTCTACCTGCAGCTGCTGGCCATCAGCGGTGGGCGGGAGCGCCTGCGCCATTTCCTCACCCAGGTGCATGGCGCCTCCCCCAGCAGCGACCAGGTGGAGGCCCTGCAGGCCAGCAAAACTCGTCATTACACGGCCCTGGTGGCGGCGGGTGAGCTGCAGCTGCGCCCGGGGGTGAGGCGGTTGATGGCGGAGCTGGCCGCCGCCGGCGTGGTGCAGGCGCTGGTGACCACCAGCGGGCGCCGTGCGGTGCAGGCGCTGCTGGAGCGTCAATTGCCGGAGCACCCCCATTGGTTGACCTTTTGGATCTGCGGCGAGGAGGTGGCGCGCAAGAAACCGGATCCAGAGGCCTATCGCTTGGCGTTGGGGCGCTTGGCGTTGGGGCGGTTGGCGGTGCCGGCGGGGCGTGTGCTGGCCGTGGAGGATTCCGCCAATGGCGTGCAGGCGGCGGCCGCCGCCGGGTTAACGGTGCTGGTGACCCGCAGTGCCTCCAGTGCCGCTGAGGCCGACGCCGCCTTTGATCCCGCCGCCGCCGTGCTGGATCAGCTCGGGGAGGTGGCGGCACCGTTAACCGTGCAGCGCGGGCCCGCTTGCCCCGGCGGCCAGGTCACGCTGTCGTATCTGCAGCAGCTGTTGCCCGCGCCATGACCCCGCCTCCGCTGCAGGTCACCCGCTTCGATCGCCTGCTGCGGCAGCTGTCGGAGGGGCTGTTCGGCGGCCTGCGCGGCAGTTGGCGGCGCCGCAGCCTGGCGTGGTTGGCCCTGTTGATCGGCTTCTACCTGGGGCAGAACGTCACCTCCCTGTGGCTCACCGAGGTGGGCAAACGGCCCCTGGCGGTGTTGGGGCTGGTGCTGCTGATGGAGCTGGTGATTCGCGTGCGCTCGCGCTGGGTGAAGGGGGTTGTGGTGCCGCTGCCTTGGCTGATGGTGGACAACCTGCGCCTGGGGCTGGTGTACGCCGTGGTGCTCGAGGGCTTCAAGCTCGGCTCATGAGCCTGGAGGCCTTGCTGCTGGCCCACTGCCGCAGCCGGCTGGCGGCGGGCCAGCGGCCGGTGCTGGGGCTCAATGGGCCCGTTGGTGCGGGCAAAAGCACCCTCGCGCAGGCGCTGCAGCAGCGCTTCGCCCGTGAGGGCCTGCGGCTGGCGGTGGCCTCCATCGACGACGCCTACCTGCCCCTCGAGCCGCGGCGGCGGGCCATGGCCGGCAACCCCTTCGGCGTGTCCCGGGTGCCGCCCGGCAGCCATGACCCCGAGGCCCTGGCGGCACCCATTCGCCAGTGGCGCGGGGCGGACAGCCCCCAGCTCAGCCTGCCCCGCTTCGACAAAACCCTGCAGGGGGGGCAAGGGGATCCCAGCGCCCCCTGGCGGGGGGCCGCCGATGCGCTGCTGCTGGAGGGGTGGTTGTTGGGCTGCCGCCCCCTCGATGGCGACACCCTGGAGGCCCAGCTGCGTGATCCCTCAGGGCCGCTGGCGCCGCTCAGCGCCGACCAGCGCCAGTGGTTGCGGCGCTGCAATCAAAACCTGGAGGCCTATGGCCCGCTCTGGGGGCAGCTCGATCAGCTGGTGGTGCTGTGGCCGGGCGATTGGCGTTGGCCCCGCCGTTGGCGCTTCCAGGCGGAGGCCCGCCAACGGCGGCGTGGAGGTGCTTGGCTCACACCCCAGCAGTTGGAGGGGCTGGTGCAGGCCAGTTTGCTGTCGTGTCCGCCGGAGCTGTACCAACGGCCCCTGTTGCAGCGGGCGGCGTGGGTGCGTCTCCTCGACAGGCGGCGTCGGGTGCAGTGGGAGGGCGGCGGCGGGGCCGCCCTGCCCGGGGGGATCTAGCGCGGGGCGGCTCAGGCCTCGTCGCCGTCCTCCTCAGCCACCGGGTACACGAAGCCCTGGGCGCGGCCACTCAGCACGGCCTTGCCGATCGAGAGGGCCTTGCGGGCGGCCACGGCGGCCTTGCCTTTCCAGGTGGCGTGGCGCTGGTTGCGCTTGCCCTTGGAGGTTTTCTTCTTGGGAACAGCCATCCCGCTCGCTCTCAGCCAAACCAAGATCTTCCTTGGCCAACTTGCCTTTCGTCAAATCGCTAAGCTCCGAGCAACGGCAGAGCCCAGTGAGCAACGGCGGTTCCAGTGGCCCATCCACGGCTGAGCAGGGCCCTCCGGCGCGCCTGGATCTGTTCCGCGACCTGGGGCTGAGCCGCACCCCCCAGCCCAGTTACAGCCAGCTGTTGCAACAGCTGCGGCAGGGCAAGGTGAAGGAGCTGGTGCTCTCCCCCTCCCAGCGGGAGGTGGCGGTGACCTACGCCAACGGCTCCCGGGTGCAGGTGCCGGTGTTCAGCAACGACCAGGTGCTGCTGCGCACGGCCCAGGCGGCGCGGGTGCCGCTCACCGTGCGCGACGACCGCCAAGACCAGGCCAGCGCCAGCCTGGTGGCCAATGGCCTGTTGTTGCTGCTCCTGTTGGGGGGGCTGGCGCTGCTGATCCGCCGCTCCAGCCAGGTGGCCAACCGCACCATCGGCTTCGGGCGCAGCAAGGCCCGCATGGTGCAGCCCGAGGCGGCGGTGGCGGTGCGTTTTGAGGATGTGGCCGGCATCGCCGAGGCCAAGGAGGAGCTCCAGGAGGTGGTCACCTTCCTCAAGGAGCCGGAACGGTTCACGGCGGTGGGGGCCAAGATCCCCAAAGGGGTGTTGCTGGTGGGGCCGCCGGGCACCGGCAAAACCCTGTTGGCCAAGGCCATCGCCGGTGAAGCGGGGGTGCCCTTCTTCTCGATGGCGGCCTCCGAATTTGTGGAGCTGTTCGTGGGGGTTGGCGCCAGTCGGGTGCGCGACCTGTTCCGCCAGGCCAAGGAGAAGGCCCCGTGCATCGTGTTCATCGACGAGATCGATGCGGTGGGGCGCCAGCGGGGCGCTGGCATCGGCGGCGGCAACGATGAGCGCGAGCAGACCCTCAACCAGCTGCTCACCGAGATGGATGGCTTCGCCGACAACGCCGGCGTGATCCTGCTGGCGGCCACCAACCGGCCCGATGTGCTCGACACCGCCCTGATGCGCCCGGGCCGTTTCGACCGCCGCATCACCGTGGATCTGCCCGACCGCCGCGGCCGCGAAGCAATCCTGGCGGTGCATGCCCGCAGCCGCCCCCTCGACCCGGAGGTGTGCCTGGCGGATTGGGCCAGCCGCACCCCGGGCTTCTCCGGTGCCGACCTCTCCAACCTGCTCAATGAGGCGGCGATTCTCACGGCCCGCCGGGAGCGCCCGTGCATCGACGAGGCGGCCCTCCATGACGCCCTGGAGCGCATCACCATGGGGCTCACGGCGGCCCCCCTGCAGGACAGCGCCAAGAAGCGCCTGATTGCGTACCACGAGGTGGGCCATGCCCTGATCACCAGCCTGCTGCCGGCGGCCGACCAACTCGACAAGGTGACCCTGTTGCCACGGGCCGGTGGCGTTGGCGGCTTCGCGCGCACCATGCCCGATGAGGAGCTGCTGGATTCCGGCCTGATCAGCAAGGCCTACCTGCAGGCCCGCATGGTGGTGGCCATGGGCGGCCGGGCGGCGGAGCTGGTGGTGTTTGGCCCCAGCGAGATCACCCAAGGGGCCTCCGGGGATCTGGAGCTGGTGAGCCGCATCGGCCGCGAGATGGTGACCCGCTATGGCTTCTCACCCTTGGGCCCCCAGGCCTTCGAGGCGGAGGGGGCGGAGGTGTTCCTGGGGCGTGATTGGCTGCGCTCCGACCCCGCCTACTCCCAGGAAACGGGCAACCGCATCGACGCCCAGGTGCAACAGCTGGCCCGCGCGGCCCTCGACCAAGCGGTGGCCCTGCTGGCGCCACGGCGCCCGTTGGTGGATGCCCTGGTGGAAGCCCTGATTGACCAGGAAACCATCGAAGGGCCCGCCTTCCGCACGATCGTGGAGCGCTTCGAGGGCCAGGGCAGCGCCCGCCAGCCCTCAGCTGAACCAGCCCTCAGCTGAAGCGGATGTCGAGGCTGCGCAGGTAGGTCTGTAGGCCGGCGTCCTGAATCGGCAGCAGCCAGGCGGTGGATCCGCTCTCGTTGATGTGGGCGTGCCAGTGGCCGGGGGGCGTGATGAAGGCGCCACCCGCCTGCCAGTCGATGCGCCGCGGGTTGCGGATGCTGCCATCGGCGTTGAGCTCGGTGCCCACCAGGGTGTAGACCCCGGGCTGGCAATCCACGATCAGATCCAGGGCCACCGATTGGTGCCGGTGGGGTGCCTGGGTGGCCCCCGGGGGCACCAGGCCAAACATCGCCCAGAGCACGTGGGTCACGGTGCGGGTGCTCGGAAGGTCGCGGTTGGCCAGCAGCAGGCTGAGGCGGTTGCTGCGGGCGCTGCCGGGGTCGGAGGCAAGGGCCTGCAGCTCCTGGCGCAACCAGTCGCCGCCGTAGTGGGTGGCCGCAAACCGCGGTTGGCTGGGGCTAACCCCCAGATAGCTGAGCAGGGGGGCGTCGTGCACCCAATACAAGACGCTGGTGCTGTCGGCCTGCAGCAGCGGGTCGGCACCGGCCGGCAGCACAAACAGGTCGCCGGCGCTCCAGGCGATGTCGCAGGCGGGGCTGGCGCCCTCGGCGCTGCGCCGGCAGCTGCCGTGGCCGCTCAGCACAAAGAACAGCGAGCTGGTGGCCTGGGCCGCCGCCTTCACCCCCTCCTGGGCCTGAATGCGAATGAAATGGGCCGCCAGGGCGGGGCTGGTGGCGGGCCCAGGGGTGCCCAGCTGGGCGCTCAGATCGAGGGGCAGCACGGCGCTGGGGCCGCTGGCGTGCAGCTCGGGCCCCCAGCTGCAGTAGGGAATGGGCTCGGTGAGCCCGGGCCGCACCGGGTTGGCGGCGGCCCGGTAGTCGAACAGCAGCGCTTGGTCCGAGGGTTTGGTGATGGCCTGCTTAGGGGTTTGGGTCATCGCACCACGGACGGAGGGATGGTGGGGCCATTGAGCCCGAAGTTGCCGTTTCGAACTGCAGGTTTTGCAACCAACGGCTCAACGGCTCAGCGGCTCAGCCGCCGGCGACGGCGGGCACGATGCTCACCTCATCGCCATCGCTGAGGGCGGTGGCCTGGTTGTCGAGGAAGCGGATGTCTTCGCTGTTCACGTAGACGTTGAGGAAGCGCCGCAGCTTGCCGGCCTCATCGCAGAGGCGACCTTTGAGGCCGGGGT
>CAWUND010000002.1:0-25791 GCA_963923815.1 uncultured bacterium | reverse complement strand
TGATCGGGATCCCCAGGTAGATGATCCCGTCGGGATCGGCGAAGAAGATGTAGCGGAGGCTGCGGCTCGACTTCCAGAACCGCTCCGCCACCGCCGCCAGTTCCCGGTCGTTGCCCTCCGCCACCAGGGGGGTCACGTTGGCCGACAGCAGCAGCCCCAGGTCGCGGGCGAAGCGGGTGTCGCTCATGCGCACATCCGTCTGGATGCCGTTGAGCGCAAAGAAGGCGATGGCCGCCATCACCAGGCTCACCACCAGGGTGGCGGCCGCCAGCAGCTTGGTTTGCAGGGTGAATTCCGCCCACCAGCGGGTCAACCGCTGCCACCAGCTCAGGGGTGCTTGGGCGGAGGGGCTCGTCACGGCGGTGGTGGAGGCGCCGGCAGCTTAATGAGAGCGCACCTGGTGGCCGATGTCGCGCCGGTAGGTCATGCCCTCAAAACGCACCTGCTCCAGGGCCCCGTAGGCCCGGGCAAAGGCGGCATCAAAGCTGTGGTCTTGGGCCACCACCGCCAGCACCCGGCCACCGCTGCTGACGCAGCGGCCATCCGCCTGGCGCCGGGTGCCCGCATGGAACAGCTGCACCTGCGGGTCGGCGGGCACGGCCCCTTCGATCGGATCGCCGCTGCGCACCGTGCCCGGGTAGCCCTGGGCCGCCGCGATCACACAGGCGCTGCACAGCGGCGCAATGGTGAGCTCGGGGGCCCGCTGCAGCTCGCCGGTGGCGCAGGCCAGCAGCACCTGGGCCAGCTCCGGCCCCAGCAGCGGCATCAGCGTTTCGCACTCCGGATCGCCGAAGCGGCAGTTGAACTCGATCACGCTGGGGCCATCGGCGGTGAGCATCAGCCCGGCGTAGATCACGCCCCGGTAGCTGATCCCCCGCGCCCGCAGCGCCTGCAGGGTGGGCTCCAGCACCCGCTGGCGCACCATCTCCAGCCCCTCCGCATCCAGCAGCGGTGCCGGCGCGTAGGCCCCCATGCCGCCGGTGTTGGGGCCCGTGTCCCCTTCGCCGATGCGCTTGTGGTCTTGCGCCGGCGGCAGCAGCACCATGCGCTCCCCATCGCTGAGGGCAAACACCGACACCTCGGGCCCCTCGGTGCGCTCCTCCAGCACCAGGGAGGCCTCGCCGCCGAAGCGGCCGGCAAAAATCTCTTCGATGGCGGCGCGGGCCTCCTCCACGCTCTCCGCCACGGTCACCCCCTTGCCGGCGGCCAGCCCATCGGCCTTCACCACCAGCGGTTTGCCCTGGGCCTCCAGGGCCGCCAGGGCCTGCTCGCGGCTGTTGGCGGGCCAGTAGCCCGCCGTGGGCACCCCGGCCTCCACCATCAAGGCCTTGGCCCACTGCTTGCTGGCCTCCAGCTGGGCCCCATCGGCCCCGGGGCCGAACACGGCAAAGCCCGCCGCCCGCAGGCGATCCGCCAGGCCCGCCGCCAGGGGCGCCTCCGGCCCCACCACCACCAGCTCGATGGCCCGGCTGCGGCAGGCCTCCAGCAGGGCGTCATGGTCGCTTTCGGCGATGGCCAGCTGCTGGCAGCCCACCAGCTCGCCGCTGCCGCCGTTGCCCGGGGCGATCCACACCTGCTCCACCCCCTGGCAGCGGCGTAGGGCCCAGGCCAGGGCGTTTTCGCGGCCGCCGCCCCCCACCACCAGCACGCGGGTGGGACTCGCCAGGGGTGCAGCGCTGCTCATGGGGAGGGTTCGGGGGTGGCCGAGGGGCGGTGTTGCAGCCGGGCAGGGTCCCCTAGGTTGTGGCCCAGAGGACCCCCGCCGGTGCCATCTCTTCTTTACACGCCGGCCGTCACCCCGGCACGCCACCGCCGCCGATCTCGCCTTCCCTTGGCTGTGGCGGCGGCGCTGCCGCTGCTGCTTGTGGGCACCACCGCTCCGGCCCTCGCCAAGATTCCCCTGATCGGTGATCTGCTGCCGGCCAAGCCGGTGGTGCGCAAGCTGGGACGCACCGCCCCGGTGGTGCCCGGCAGCATGACCGAGGCCCAGTTTCTGGCGCTGCTCAAGAGCAGCGACCTGCAGGCCCTCAACCTCGGCTGCCGCGAGGCGGTGTCCTTCGGATTCGACCAGCGTGTGCAGCTGCTGCAGGCCCGCCTGCTCACGGCCGCGCCGGCACCGCAACCCCTGCCGGTGGTGCTGGTGAATGCCAACGCGCTGCTCACCTGCTTGGCGCCCGATGGGGCCTTGGCGGTGCTCAACCGCTACGGCCCCCGCCCCGGCCGCGAGCAGGAGCAGTGGTGGTTGATGCGTTGGCGTGCGGCCCGGGCCGGTTTGCACCACGCCATGGCGGCGGAGGCCCTGGAGCGCCTGGCCCAGGGCAACGTGGGACGCCTGGAGACCCTGCCCCTGCCGCTGCAGCTGCGCAAGGACGGCACCCTGGAGACCTTGCCGGCTCTCGACGTGTACGCCGAGCACCTGGTGGTGCTGGGCCGTGATCGCGAGGCGGCCGCGGCCCTGCTCGCCGGGCGCATGCCCGGGCGGGTGGCCGCTGAGCGGCTGCAGCGGGCCGTGGCCCTGCTCAACACCCTGCCGGCCCAGGAGCGGGATGCCCTGCTGGAGCGCGCCCTCGACCAGGCCGCTGCGGCCCAGGCCTGGGGCCTGGCCCTGGCGCTGCTGGACGATCAACGGCGGCTGCTGCAGGCCGAGGGCCTCTGGGCCGGTCGGCCTGAGCAGCGGCTGCAGCGCCTCAGCCAACGGGTGGATGACGCCTACAGCGAGTGGCAGCTGCGGCGGCAGGATCCTGCCCATGCGGCGCGCACCGCCCAATTGCAGCAGCAGCTGCGCTCCCCCCGCCAGCCCGGGGGCCACGCCTCTCCCCAGCCATGACCCCCATCACCCTCGGATCACTCCTCTACGAAGGCAAGGCCAAGCGCGTGTTCGCCACCGATCAAACCGATCTGGTGGCCGTGGAATACAAGGACGACGCCACCGCCTTCAATGCCCTCAAAAAGGCCCAGCTGGCGGGGAAGGGGGAGCTGAATTGCCAGATCTCCGCCCGCCTGTTTGAGCTGCTGGAGCGCGATGGCATCCCCACCCACTACCTGGGCATGCCCGCCGCCAACTGGATGCATGTGCGCCCAGTGCGGATCGTGCCGGTGGAGGTGGTGATCCGCAACACCGCCTTCGGGTCGCTCTGCAAGCAGATGCCGATCGAGCCCGGCACGCCCCTGGATCCGCCGTTGCTCGACCTCTATTACAAGGACGACGCCTTCGGTGATCCGCTGCTCACCGATGCGCGCTTGGAGCGCTTGGGCCTGCTGAGCGCCGAGCAGCGCCGCGAGCTGGAGCGGCTGGCCCTGGCCGTGAACACCAGCCTGCGGCGCTTCTTCGCCTCGGTGCAGCTGCAGCTGGTGGATTTCAAGATCGAGCTCGGCTTCACCGCCAGCGGGGAGCTGGTGGTGGCGGATGAGATCAGCCCCGACACCTGCCGCCTGTGGGACCTGCAGGTGGCCGACGCCCAGGACCGCATCCTCGACAAGGACCGCTTCCGCCAGGACTTGGGCGGTGTTGTGGAGGCCTACGGGGAGGTTCTCAAACGGGTCCAAGGGGCCTGCCCGACACCCCGTTCAGGCAAGTAAGTTCACCGAACTTTGCGGCCAGTCCGCCCCCGACGCCTTCCCCATGGCCGCTACCCGCACTGAGCTGAGTCGCCGTCAGCGGCTCCGCAGCGCCCTCGGGGGAGCATGGCTGCTGCCGTTGGTGTGTGGTGCGGCCCTCAGCGCCGGCCAGGCCCTGGCCCAACCCAAGACCCCTGAACCCAACCGGCCCTCCTTCGAGCCATCCCTGGCGCCGGCCGCCAAGGCGGAGCCGAAGGTGCTGATCAGCGAGGTGGTGGTCAAGGGCACCGAGGGCCATCCCGAGCGCGAACGCCTGGATCTGGCGGTGTACGACGCCATGGCCACCCGTCCGGGCTCCCGGGTGACCCGCAGTGAGCTGCAGGGTGATCTCTCCGCCATCTACGCCACCGGTTGGTTTGCCGATGTGCGCATCCAGCCCGTGGATAGCCCCCTGGGGGTGCAGCTGGTGGTCACGGTGGTGCCCAACCCGGTGCTCACCAAGGTGGAGCTCGATGGGGTGGGCCGCAAAACCAAGATTCCCCCAACCCTGATCCCCAACACGTTTGCGGCGGATTACGGCAAAACCCTCAACCTCAATTCGCTCCAGGCCCGCATCTCCGAGCTGCAGCGCTGGTACGCCGACCAGGGTTATTCCCTGGCCCGCATCAGCGGACCCACCCGTGTGAGCCCCGCCGGGGTGGTGCAGCTGCTGGTGAAGGAAGGCAGCGTGGCCGGTGTGGAGGTGCAGTTCCTCAACAAGGAAGGCGAAAGCGTCAACGACAAGGGCAAGCCGATCAAGGGCAAGACCAAGCCTTGGGTGGTGACGCGGGAAATCTCGATCAAGCCGGGCGATCCCTTCAACCGCCGCCAGCTGGAGGAGGACATCAAGCGCCTTTACGGCACCGGCCTGTTCGGCGACGTGAAGGTGACCCTGCGGCCCGTGCCCGGCAACCCGGGTGAGGTGACGATCGTGCTCGGCATCGTCGAGCAGAGCACCGGCTCCCTCTCCGGGGGCATCGGCTACAGCCAGAGCCAGGGTGTGTTTGGCCAGGTGCAGCTGCAGGACAACAACCTGGGCGGCCGCGCCTGGGATGCGGCCCTCAACGTGACCTACGGCCAATTCGGTGGCTTGGCGGATGTGTCGTTCACCGACCCCTGGATCAAGGGCGACAAATACCGCACGGCCTTCCGCACCAAGGTGTACTTGAGCCGGGATGTTCCCCAGCTGCTGCAGAGCCAGAACAACGGCTATTTCTCCACCGTTTCCAAGGTTTCCAACAACCTCTTCAACTCCAGCCCCACCGCCACCGCCTACAGCAACTCCGCCAACGGCTCCCCCTGGTTCAACCTCGATGGCAACACCGTGGCCATCCAGCGCACCGGCGCCACGGTGTCGTTTGTGCGACCCCTGAACGGCGGCGATCCGTTCAAAAAGGCCCCCTGGTCGTTGGTGGTGGGCGTGAACGCCCAGGAAGCCACGCCGATGAACTTCGGTGGCCAGTCGATGCCCTATGCGGTGTCCACCAACAACTTCAACTCCTCTGGCAATACCCAGGTTCAGAACGTCATTTGTATTGCCTACAACTGCCAAAACGGCGCCACCAGCAACCAATTGCTGGGGGTGCGCCTGGCGGCCACGATGTCGAACCTCAACGACCCGCGGAACCCCACCTCGGGCAACTTCCTCAGCCTCGGCACCGAGCAGTTTGTGTCGGTGGGTCAGAACTCCCCCACCTTCAACCGCATGCGCGCCAGTGGCAGCCAATTCATCCCCGTGAACTGGCTGAAGCTCTACAAGGGCTGCCGCCCCAAGCCCGGCCAAAAGAAAGACTGCAACCAGGCCCTGGCCTTCCAGCTCTCAATGGGCACCAACATCGGCCAGCTGCCGGTGTACGAGGCCTTCTGCCTGGGTGGTAACAACTCCGTTCGCGGTTACTACGACTGCGACCTGGGTGTGGGCCAGAGCTTCGGTGAAGCCACGATCGAATACCGCTTCCCGATCTTCAGCATCATCAGCGGTGAGGTGTTCATCGACGGGGGCACCACCTTCAACACCCAAGCCCAGGTGCCCGGCAACCCCGGCGGCATCCTGCAGAAGGCCGGCGCTGGCTCCTCCCCCGGTGCGGGTTTGATCGTGACCACCCCGGTGGGCCCGCTGCGTTTGGAGGCGGCCACCCAGAACTTCACCAGCAACTGGCGCTTCAACCTGGGCGTGGGTTGGAAGTTCTGAGCCGTTGCCCATGAGCCCCTGGCCCAGCGACTACTCCCAGGCCCACACCCTGGCGGCCCCCGTGGAGCGGAGCGGCGTGGGCCTGCACAGCGGCGCCCACACGCGGGTGCGCCTGGAGCCCAGCGACCGCCCCGGCTTCCAGGTGGGTTGGCTGGATCGGCCCTCAGCGCCGCTGCAGCGGCTGCATCCGGCCCAGGTGTGTGAAACCCAGCTGTGCACCGCCCTGCAGCTGGAGCAAGGCCGCTTGGCCACGGTGGAGCACCTGCTGGCGGCCCTGGCCGGCGTGGGCATCACCGCCGCCACCCTGCTGGTGGAGGGGGAGGAGATCCCCCTGCTGGATGGCTCGGCCCAGCCCTGGGTGGAGGCCATCGCCGAGGTGGGTCTCCAGGCCTTGGGGGAGCGGCCCGAGGCGGCGCCCCTGGCGGCTCCGATCACCCTGCAGCAGGGCCAGAGCTTCATCACCGCCCTGCCCAGCGATCGCCTGCGGCTGGGGGCCGCCATTGAGTTTCCCCAGGCCGCCATCGGGCGCCAGCTGTTCAGCCTGGAGCTCACCCCAACGGCCTTCGTGGAGCAGATCGCCCCGGCCCGCACCTTCGGGTTTAAGGAGCAGGTGGATCAGCTGCTGGCCGCCGGCCTGATCAAGGGGGGCGCCCTGGACAACGCCCTGGTGTGCGACGGCGACACCTGGCTGAATCCACCCCTGCGTTTTGCGGATGAGCCGGTGCGCCATAAGCTCCTTGACCTGCTGGGCGATCTCGCCCTGGCGGGTTTACCCCAGGCCCAGGTGTTTGCCTTCCGGGGCTCCCACGGCTTGCACACCGCCCTGGCCCGGTCGCTGGCCGAGGCCCCATCCCCGGCCACCGTTTCCTGACTGCCTTGACCGATCCCTCGACCCCATCTGGACCTGTGCTCACCAGCGAGCAGATCCAGGGTCTGCTGCCCCACCGCTACCCCTTCGCCCTGGTGGATCGGGTGATCGAGCACGAGCTCGGCAAGCGGGCGGTGGCGATCAAGAACGTCACCTTCAACGAACCCCAGTTCCAGGGCCATTTCCCCGGCAGGCCGCTGATGCCCGGGGTGTTGATCGTGGAGGCCATGGCCCAGGTGGGCGGCTTGATCGTCACCCAGATGCCGGATTTGCCCAAGGGGCTGTTCGTGTTCGCCGGCATCGACGGCGTGCGCTTCCGCCGCCCGGTGGTGCCCGGTGATCAGCTGGTGATCAGTTGCGAACTGCTGAGCCTGAAGCGCAAGCGTTTCGGCAAGGTGAAGGCCGAAGCCACGGTGGATGGTGAGCTGGTGTGCGCCGGCGAGTTGATGTTCTCGCTGGTGGATTGAGGGGTGCCATGAGCAGCAGTTCCGCCATGGAAACCCGCATCCACCCCACCGCGGTGGTGGATCCCAAGGCCCAACTCGATCTGGGGGTGGAGATCGGCCCCTATGCGGTGGTCGGTCCGGAGGTGCGCATCGGATCGGGCAGCCGCATCGGCCCCCACGTGGTGCTGGATGGCCGCGTCACCCTCGGCCGCGGCAACCGCATCTTCCCTGGGGCCTGCATCGGCGCCGAACCCCAAGACCTCAAATACAACGGCGCCCCCACGGAGGTGGTGCTGGGCGACGACAACGCCATCCGCGAGTGCGTCACCATCAACCGCGCCACCCATGAGGGGGAGCAGACGCGCCTTGGCAACGGCAATCTGCTGATGGCCTACAGCCACCTGGGCCACAACTGCCTGCTGGGGGATCGCATCGTGATCGCCAACGGCGTGGCGGTGGCGGGCCACGTGGTGATCGGCGATCGGGCCGTGGTGGGCGGCGTGCTGGGCATCCACCAATTCGTGCACATCGGCACCATGGCGATGGTGGGTGGCATGAGCCGCATCGACCGCGACGTGCCGCCCTTCGCCATCGTGGAGGGCCACCCCGGCCGCCTGCGGGGGCTCAACCGGATCGGGATCAAGCGCAGCGGCTTGGGGGAGCTGGATGGCGGCGCCCAGGCCAAGCAGTTGCAGCAGGTGTGGGCGGATCTGTATCGCGGTGATGCGGTGCTGGCGGATGCCCTGCAGCGCGTGCGTCAGCAAACGCTCTATCCACCGGCGGAAACCCTGGTGAGCTTCCTGGAGGCCTCCATCGGCCCCGGCCGCCGTGGGCCATTGCCCGCCGGGCGCTGATGGTGCGGCTGCTGATTAGCACCGGCGAGGTGTCCGGTGATCTGCAGGGGGGGCTGCTGGTTGCTGCCCTGCGGGCAGAAGCCGAGGAACGCGGCTTGCCCCTGGAGATCAAGGCCCTGGGCGGTGAGCGCATGCGGGCCGCTGGCGCCACCCTGCTGGCCAACACCACGCCGATGGGGGCCATCGGCCTTTGGGAGGCGTTGCCGCTGGTGCTGCCCACCCTGAGGGTGCAGCGGCGCGTGTCGCGCTGGTTGCGCAGCAGCCCCCCCGATGCGGTGGTGCTGATCGATTACATGGGCGCCAACATCAACCTGGGGCTGAAGGTGAAGCGGCGCCTGCCCGGCACGCCGATCCTCTACTACATCGCTCCGCAGGAGTGGGCCTTCCGCGTTGGCGATGGCAGCTCCACGCGCCTGATCGGCTTCACCGACCGGATCCTGGCGATCTTCCCGGAGGAGGCCCGCTTCTACGGCGCCCGCGGTGCCCAGGTCACCTGGGTGGGGCACCCGCTGCTGGACACCCTCAACGACCTCCCCGAGCGCGAGCAGGCCCGCGCTGAGCTGGGGCTGGCGGAGCACGAGCGGCTGCTGCTGCTGCTGCCGGCCTCGCGCCAGCAGGAGCTCCGCTATCTGTTGCCCCCCCTGGCGGCGGCCGCCGCGGAGCTGAAGCGCCGGGTGCCGGGCCTGCGGGTGATGGTGCCGGCCGGCCAGGCGGCCTTCGAGCCGGTGCTGGGGGATCTGCTGGCGGCGGCGGGTTTGGAGGCTGAGGTGGTGCCCGCTGAGACCGCCAACCGCTTGCGGCCCCAGCTCTATGCCGCCGCCGACCTGGCCCTCACCAAATCGGGCACGGTGAATTTGGAATTGGCCCTGCGGGGGGTGCCCCAGGTGGTGGGGTATCGGGTCAGCCGTCCCACCGCCTGGATCATGGAGCACGTGCTGCGGTTTGACCTCGACCACATCTCGCCGGTGAATCTGGTGCTGGGGGAGCGGCTGCTGCCCGAGCTGCTGCAAAACCATCTCACCGCCGAGGAGGTGGTGGCCGAGGCGCTGCCGCTGTTGCAGTCGCAGCAGGCGCGGCAAACGATGCTGGAGGGCTACGGCCGCCTGCGCCAGGCCCTCGGCGAGCCGGGCGTCACCCGCCGGGCCGCCGCCGCCATCCTGGACGCGTTGCCTTCCCGCTCCGCATGATCCGTTCGCTGCAGCGCCTGGTCGCCCTGGCCCTGCTGCTGTGCAGCTTGGCCGTGGCTGCGTCCCCCGCCCAGGCCGCGGTGGAGGAGGCGGTGTTCGCGGGGGGGTGCTTCTGGTGCCTGGAGCACGATCTGGAGCATCTGCCCGGGGTGTTGGAGGCTGAAAGCGGCTACAGCGGCGGCCGGCTGGAGCGCCCCACCTACGGCCAGGTGAGTGGCGGCGGCACCGGCCACCAGGAGGCGGTGCGGGTGCGCTTCGACACCGCCCGCATCAGCTACCCCACCCTGCTGCGGGCCTTCTGGCGCAACGTGGACGCCCTCGATGGGGAGGGGCAGTTCTGCGACCGCGGCAGCTCCTACCGGCCCGTGATCTTCCCCCGCGGTGAGGGCCAGCAGCAACAGGCCCGCAGCAGCCTGGAGGCGGCGGCCCGTGAGTTGGGGCGCCCGCCCGCGGCACTTCGGGTGCAGATCAAGCCCCTGCAGCGCTTCTGGCCCGCTGAGGGCTACCACCAAAACTACGCTGAGCTCAACGCCCTCAAATACCGCTACTACCGCTGGGCCTGCGGCCGGGATCGCCGGCTGGACCAGCTGTGGGGCCCCCGGGCCCGCAGCCGCGCCCCCTGGGTTGGGGCCCCCTGACGGTTGCCGGTGGCGTGTTGTCACCCAATTCCGTGAAAAAGCTGAAGCCCTTCGCTGGCTTCTTGGGGCATTTTTGAGTGATGGAGCGGCTTTCCGCCCTTTTTCCGCGCCGGAGAGGCAACTACGTTGAATCGGACTCGACTGCAGGTGTGTGTATGTATCTGCTGACGATTCGGGACGGTCTGGTCACCCGACATGTCGGCCCGTACGAAAGCCCCAAACAGGCTTCCGACGACCTCGATCGCCTGCTGCGCCATTTCGGCGAGCGGGCCCGCTGGCAGATCCACGCCCTGGAGGCCCCCGAACAACTGCTGGCGACGGAGCCCGCCGCCTTGGCGCCCCGGGTGAAGGCCGCCGCCTAGGCCGGGCGGGGCTGGTTTAGGAGTCCCGCAGCCCGGGGTAGCCCCGCAGCAGGCCGCTTTCCACCATCAGCCCCACCCCCGCCACGATGGCGATCAGGCTGAGGGTGCCGTACCAAAACCAGGGGCCGTGGGGGGTGCCCATGGTTTGCAGCGTGCGCCGCTGCACCGCTTCCCCGAACAGGCAGAGACCGGCCGGCAGCAGCAACACCCCCACCTGGGCTTTGACGAACCAGCGGATCTTGCGAACGGCCATCAGCGCAGGCGGGGCATCTTGGGGGTCAGCCTAGGCCGGTCCGCCGGAGCGCACCCAGTTCACCAGGGTGCGCACGCCGAAGCCGGTGGCGCCGGCCGGATCCAGGCCGCGCCCCTTGTCGCTCCACACCGTGCCGGCGATGTCCAGGTGCGCCCAGGGCACCGACGGCTCCACGAAGTCCTGCAGGAAGAGGGCGGCGGTGATCGATCCACCGGGCCGGGGGCCGGTGTTCTTCATGTCCGCCAGGCCGCTCTTCAGCCCCTCTTTGTAGGAGGCGCGCAGGGGCATGCGCCACAGGTTTTCTCCCCCCTGGGCGCCGGCCTCGAGCAGCCCCTGGGCCAGGGCATCGCTGGGGGACCACAGCCCCGCGATCTCCTCCCCCAGGGCGATCACGCAGGCGCCGGTGAGGGTGGCCAGGTCGACCACCGCATCGGGCTCCAGCTTGCAGGCGTACACCAGGGCATCCGCCAGGGTGAGGCGCCCCTCGGCGTCGGTGTTGTTGATCTCGATCGTTGTGCCGTTGGAGGCGGTCACGATCGCGCCGGGGTGGATGGCGCCGCCGCTGATCATGTTTTCGCAGGCCGCCACCACCATGTGCACCTCCACGCCCTGGGGCTTGAGCTCGGCGATGGCCCGCATGGCCCCCAGCACCGCCGCGCTGCCCCCCATGTCGTACTTCATCATCTCGATCTGCGAGCCGGCGGTTTTGAGGTTGTAGCCGCCGGAATCGAAGGTGAGGCCCTTGCCCACCAGCACCAGCCGCCTCTGGGGTGTGCCCTCGGGCCGGTAGGTGAGATGGATGAATTTCGGCGGCAGATCCGATCCCTGGGCCACCGCCAGGTAGGAGCCCATGCCCAGCGCCTGGCAGTCGGCGCGCTCCAGCACCTTGAGCTCCAGGCCAAAGTCGCGGGCGATGCTGGCGGCGGTGTCCGCCAGGGCGGCCGGGGTCACCACGTTGGGCGGGGCGGCCACCAGCTCCCGGGCCAGCTCCACGCCGCTGCACACCGCTGCCGCGTTGGCCACCGCCGCCTGGGCCGCCTCGCCCAACCCCAGCAGCTCCACCTGGCTGGGGCAGGGGCGGGGTTCGCTCTCGCTTTTGAAGCGTTGATCGGCATAGAGGCTGAGGCGCACGGCTTCGGCCATGGCGCCGGCGGCCGCTTCGCCGCTGAGCCCCTCAATCGGCATCGCCAGGCCGAGCTGGCTGGCGCCCGCGCTGGCGGCCGTCTTGCTGGCGGCGGCGGTGGCGCTGCGCAGCTGTTCGGCGCCGAAATCCGCCGGGGCCCCGAGCCCCACCACGATCAGCAGGCTGGGGGTCTGCCCCAGCAGGTCGAGGCTGAGGCATTCGCCCGGTTTGGCCTTGAAGCGTCGCCGTTCCAGCTGGGCGTCGACGGCGGTGCCGAAGCGTGCGCCCAGGGCGTTGCGGCTGGAGGCGCCGGCATCGCCGCTGAACAGGCCCACCGCCAGCGCTTCGCCGCTCCAGCTGGCCAGTGTCGCGGTGCTGCAGCGGATGTCGGCGGCCATCGGGGCGGTTCGGCTGGCCGCGATGGTAGGGCGATCAGTCGAGCCCGGCGGTGAACGGTGTGGCCCAGCGGCCCCGGGTTTCCTTGTTGAAGGGCGGCAACCAATGGCGGATCAGCGCCTGCTCCAGGGCCCGCCGTGCTCGGGTGGCCGCGGGGGCATCGTTCCAGAAGCGAATGCTGGGCTGGCTCCCCAGGCCCGCCTGCTGCAGCGCTTCGCCGTAGGCCGCCAGGTAGGCCTTGCAATCGTGCTCCCCTTTCCAGCGGCGCTCGGCCTGCATCGTTTCCCCCACGTAGAGCAACAGGTGCCCCTCCAGGTGGGGTGGACGATCCAGCACGAAGTAGAGCGCCGCCCCCTCGCATTGGGGCTCCGGCCAGCGCCAAAACTGCAGGTGCTGGGGGGCCAGGGCCAGGGGGTTGAGCCGTTGCACGGTGTCCGCCGGGCCGGCCACGGCGGCGCTGAACAGGTCGATCTGTCCGGCCGCCAGGCTGGCGCCACGGGCCACGGCCTCGAAGCAGGGCCGCTGGTAGGTGAGCAGCCGCTGCTGCCACTGGCGCAGCTGCTCGGCCTGCATCGGCAGGGAGGGCCCCAGGGGTGGGGCCCCGGCACTGCCACCGCCATTGCCGCTGAACAGGTCCCCCTGGCGGGGTGTGGCGCTCCCGGCCATGGCCTCAGGCGGACCGGGGCAACTGGGGCCCGGCTTGCCCCTGGCTGAAGCGCACCCGACCGATCAGCTCCTCCACCAGGGCCGGCGGCAGCTGCAGGCGCTGCTGCAGGTCTGCGAGGTCTTGAAACGGTTGGCGCTGCCGCTCCCGCAGCAGGCGGGCCCGGCGTTCGCCGTTCAGTTGGGGCAGCTGCTGCTCCAGCTGGGCCGCCGTGCTGCGGTTGAGGTCGATCCGGCTGGGGGTTGGCGCCGCCGGGGCCCCATCGCCGTACCAGCGGAACAGCAGCAGCGGTTCCCAGGCCGCCAACTGGCTGGTGGGCAGCTCCAGGAGCCGCTGCAGGTCGTCGATGCCGCTCAGTTGCACGCCCCCCCGCTGCAGCCTCAGCAGCAGATCCACCTGGGCGGGCTGAATGCCGGGCAGCCGCAGCCAATCGTCGGCGCTGGCGCGGTTCACATCCAGCCGCCAGCCCAGGGCGGCCGCATGGTGGGCTTCATCGGCACTGCGCAGCCGGTGCTCGGGTTGCTGCCGCAGCCGCAGGGCCAGCAGCTCCCGCTCGATCTGTGGATCGGGCTGGCTGTCGTGCTGAGGCGCGCTCTGCGGGGCCGCCGGCGGGCGCTGCGGCAGCTGGCCCGTGGCCTCCAGCAGCCGCCGGGCGAAAGGATCCAACCAGTGGCCCCGGGCCATGGCGGCGAAGGCACGCGGCAGAACCGCCCGACCTTAACCAGGTTCCGGCAGGTCCACCAAGCCCAAGCTGATGCCGAGCACGGCGGCATGGGCGCGATCCCGGGCCTGCAGCTTGCGCAGAATCTGGCCCATGTGGGTTTTCACCGTTTCCGGGCTCAGAAACAGCTGCGCCGCGATCTCCGGATTGGGGGTGCCCCGGGCCGCCAGTTGCAGCACCTCGCACTCCCGTTCGCTCAGGGCCGCCAGGGGCCGCGGTTGTCCGCCGGGGTAGTTGTTGAGGTAGCCCTCCCACAGGGTGCGGTCGATGTACACGCCGCCCCCCTGCACCGTGCGCAGGGCGGTGAGCACCGTGCCCAGGCCCAGGTTGCGCTCCAGGCACAGGCCATCGCAGCCGGCCCGGCTGGCGCGGCGAATCGCCCCAATGCGGTGGGGTCTGGTGATGATCAGCAGCGTGCGCAGGGCGGGCCAGCGCCGTTTGGCCTGTTGCACCAGCCGGTCACCGCTGCCTTGCTCAAGCGCGTCGGTGCAGTGCAGCACGTCCACCTGGCCCTGTTCGAGCAGGGCCAGGGCTTCGCGTTCGGTGGTCACGGCCTGCAGCTGCTCCACCTCCGGGCAGGTGCTCACGGCCATGCTCAGGCTGAGGCGGCTGCCCATGCACAGCAGCAGGCGCAGGTTGCGCACCAGGGCGATGCACTGGGCGGTGTTGCGTTGAGCCGAGGCGATGCGGGGCGAAAAATCCACGCCGGGGGGAGATTGCGCCCCCTCCACTGTGTGCCGCGCTGCGGCCGTTGGCCATACGTGGATCCGCACTCGTCAACGGCGGATGGCTTCAGCACAATTCCCCAAACCGTGAAACCCGGCTGCCGCGATGGCCTTCTTCGACTCCGAAATCGTGCAGGAGGAGGCCAAGCGTCTGTTTGGCGATTACCAGCAGTTGATGCAGCTGGGGGGCGAGTACGGCAAGTTCGATCGCGAGGGCAAAAAGCTGTTCATCGAGCGGATGGAGGAGCTGATGGACCGCTACCGCGTGTTCATGAAGCGCTTTGAGCTCTCCGATGACTTCCAGGCCAAGCTCACCGTGGAGCAGCTGCGCACCCAGCTGGGGCAGTTCGGCATGACCCCCGAGCAGATGTTTGAGCAGATGCAGCGCACCCTCGACCGCATGAAGGGGGAGCTGGAGCAGCAGACCTGAAGCCATCGCTGCCTACGATCCGACCCCAGAACAACCACGCCGTTGCGGCGATCCGGAGCTGATGGCCAACGACGGGTGGGGATTGCCAGAGGCGCTGGCGCGGGGCGTTTCAGATCTGTTTCCGGCGGGTCAGGCGGAGGGGGCCGCAGGGGATCCGGAACAGCAGCTCGCGGCCCGGCTGCAGCAGGCCCGGGCGGAGGGGCGGCCCCTGCGGGTGAAGCTCGGCATCGACCCCACCGGATCTGACATCCACCTGGGGCACTCGATTCTGTTCCGCAAGCTGCGGGCCTTCCAGGATGCGGGCCACACCGCCGTGTTGATCATCGGCGACTTCACCGCCCGCATTGGTGATCCCACCGGCAAGAGCGCCACCCGTGTGCAGCTCAGCGCCGAGGCCGTGGAGGCCAACGCCCGCACCTATCTGCAGCAGCTGGGGCAGGGGCAGGATCCCTCCCGGGCCCTGCTCGACTTTGAGACCCCTGGTCGCCTGGAGGTGCGCCGCAACAGCGAGTGGCTGGCGGGCTTGGATCTGCCCAAGGTGATCGAGCTGCTGGGGAACGCCACCGTGGGCCAGATGCTCGCCAAGGAGGATTTCGCCAACCGCTACGGCTCCGGCACCCCCATCTCGCTGCACGAATTTCTCTATCCACTGCTGCAGGGCTACGACTCCGTGGCGATTCAGGCCGACCTGGAGTTGGGCGGCACGGATCAGAAGTTCAACGTGGCCATGGGGCGTGACCTGCAGCGCCATGGGGCGCAGCGGCCCCAGTTCGGGATGTTGCTGCCGATCCTGCCGGGCCTCGACGGCGTGCAGAAGATGAGCAAGAGCCTCGGCAACACCGTGGGGCTCAGCGAGGACCCCCTCTCGATGTATTCGAAGCTGGAGAAGGTGCCCGATGCGGTGGTGGATGCCTACCTCACCCTGCTCACCGACCTCGACCTGGCCCAGCTGCCCGCCAACCCCCGCGAGCGCCAGAAGGCCATGGCCCTGGAGGTGACCCGCCAGCGCCACGGCGTCGACGCCGCCCGCCAGGCCCAGGCCGATGCCGCCACCCTGGTGGGGGGAGCCGCCGGCCGCGGCGCCGCCGAGGCGGAGGTGCCGGAGGCCTCCCTGGCGGCGGTGAACTTCCCCGCGAAGGCCTTTTACCTGCTGAGTGCGGTGGGCATCTGCGCCAGCAGCAGTGAGGCCCGCCGCCAGATCCAGGGCGGTGGGGTGAAGCTCGATGGGGAGCGGCTGGACGACCCGAATCAGACGTTTGCCGATGCGGCGGCCTTGGAGGGCAAGGTGCTGCAGCTGGGCAAGAAAACCTTCCGGCGTCTGGTGGCGGGCTGATGCACGCAAACGCCACAGCGGTTGAGGCGATGGATCCGGCGCAGCGCCTGATCGTGGCCCTCGATGGCATGGGGGCCGACCAGGCCCTGGAGCTGGCCGCCGCCCTGCCCCAGCTGCGCTGGGTGAAGGTGGGCCTGGAGCTGTTCGTGGCGGCGGGGCCGCCGGTGGTGCAACGGCTGCGGCAGCAGGGTCTGCGGGTGTTTCTGGATCTGAAGTTCCACGACATCCCCGCCACCATGGCCGGTGCCTGCCGCAGCGCTGCGCGCCTCGGTGCCGAGCTGATCACCGTGCATGCCTGTGCCGGCTCCGAGGCCCTGGAGCAGGCCCAGGCCGCGGCTGTGGAGGGGGCCGCCGCCGCCGGCCTGCCGGCCCCCACCCTGCTGGCGGTGACCGTGCTCACCAGCTGGGAGCAGCGGCGCTTTGCCCAGCAGCTGGCCATCGGCGAGCCCCTGGAGCACTACGTGCCGCGGCTGGCCCAGTTGGCGGCCCAGGCCGGCATTGGTGGCTGCGTGTGCTCGCCCCTGGAGGTGGAGCAGCTGCGCCGTGCCCACCCGGAGCCCTTCCGGTTGGTGACCCCCGGCATTCGCCCCGCCGGGGCCCCCCTGGGGGATCAGCAGCGGGTGATGACCCCGGCCCAGGCGGTGGCCGCCGGCGCCAGCCACTTGGTGGTCGGCCGCCCGATCACCGCCGCCTCGGATCCAGCGGCGGCCTTTGCGGCCTGCTGCGCCGAGCTGGCCCCGTGTTCCTGATCCACAGCGGCCCCGAGCAGGCACCGCTGCTGGCGGCGGCCGTTACGGCCGCCTGCCGCTTGCCCCAGGGGTGGAGCTCCCCGCGGCAGCCACAACTGCTGCAGCTGCTGCTGGAGCGCCTGCTGGGGGTGTCTGTGGATTTGGAGCAGCTGCCGGCGGTGCGGCCCGCGCGGGTGCGGGAGGCCCTGCAGGATCCCGCCCAACGGCGGGAGCTGGTGGACCTGATGGTGCTGCTGGAGATGGTGTGCCGGCCGATTCCGGAGCCCCTGCAGGCCTCGGTCGACCGCTGGGCCGCCGCCCTGGAGGTGGATGACCGCGCGCTGCTCTTGGCCCGGGACCTGACCCGCGGCGCCCAGGCCCGGGCCACCGCCGATTTCTATCGCCTCAACTGGATCGGCGATGGGGATGATCAGCACGGTGCCCGCTTTCAGGCGTTGCTGGCCCAGTACGGCACCCCGGCCTATGCCCTCACCCTGGAGCCGGATCCGCAGGAACGGCAGCGCTGGGCGGCCCTCGCCCAATGCCCCGCGGGCAGCCTGGGCCGTGGCCTGTGGGAGTTCTACCAACAACGGGGCTTCCGCCTGCCGGGGGAGCCGGGGGCCGGCAATGCGGCCCTGGCCCACCACGACTGGGTGCACCTGGTGGCCGGCTACGACACCACCCCCATCGGTGAGCTGGAGGTGACCGCCTTCATGGCCGCCGCCAGCCGCGCCCCCGGGGCCATGCTGGGTTTCCTGGGGGCCGTGAGCATCTACGAAACCGGGCTGCTGCAGAGCGTGGTGTTGCAGCAGGCCTACCCCCAGACCCTGGAGGATCCCGCCAACCGCGAACGCTTGGTGCAGGCGATCCGCCGCGGCAACCGCTGCCGGGTGGATCCCCTCCTGGGGGTGGATTATTTCCGCCTGGCCCAGGAGCCCTTGGCGGCCGTGCGGGCGGGCTGGGGGCTGGAGGAGGCCACCCCGCCCCTCTCCCCCTAGGCCGCCAGGCTCCCCTGGGGCACCAGCTCGGCGTACAGCCGCTCCAGCTGGTCGATGTTGCGGCTGAGGGTGTAGCGCTCCAGGGCCCGTTGCCGCGCCCGGCGGCCCAGCTCGGCTGTGAGCACGGGCTGGTCGCGCAGCACCGGCAGCAGGGTGCGCAGCTGGGTGGTGACCCCCTGGGTGCTGATCACGATGCCGGCGCCCCCCTCCAGCACTTCCCCATCGGCGCCGGCATCGGTGGCCACGCAGGCGGTGCCGCTGGCCATGGCCTCCAGCAGCGCCAGGCTCAGCCCCTCCACCAGCGAGGGCAGCAGGAACACCTCCGCCAGCTGCAGCAGGGCGGCCCGGCGGGCCTGGTCGGGCTCATGGCCCCACCAGTGCACGCCGATCTCGGGGCCATAGGCCTGCATCAGCGATTGCCGCATCGGCCCATCCCCCACCACCACCAGGGTGCAGCCCTGGGGTTGCACCAGCCGCCAGGCCCGCAGCAGGGCCTCCACGTTTTTTTCGGTGGCGATGCGCCCCATGTAGAGAAAAACCCGCCGGCCGCTGAAGCGCTGGCGCAGCTCCGCCAGGTGTTCCGAGGCGGCGGGCGTTGGGGCCGGGCACCAGCGGTCCGGGTCGACGCCGTTGGGGATCACGGCCAACCGCGGGCCGGGCACCCCCAGCCGCATCAGCACATCGGCCTGCAGCTCCGAGAACACCACCACCCGGTCGTAGCGGGCCAAGGAGGGGGCATAGAGCTGGTAGGTGAGCTGCTGGGTGCCGGCGCTGAGGTTGCGCAGCGAGGCATCGAAGGGCGGGTGGAAGGTGGCCACCAGCGGCACCCCCAGCTGCTGGCAGAGGTCCGGCAGGCGGAAATCCAGCGGCGAGAGGGTGAGGCTGGCGTGCACCAGGTCGGGGCGCAGCCGCTCCAGCGATTCCCGCAGTTCCCGTTGGGCCCCCGGGGAGGGGATGGTGTACACCTGCGACTTCACCAGGTAGGGCAGGGCCACCTCGGGGCCACTGCTGCTGCCACTGCTGCTGGCTTCGGCGCCCACCGGGGTGTCGAAGTGGATGAAGCTGATCTCGTGGCCGCGCAGCCGCAGGGCTTCGGTGGTGGTGAGGCCGTAGGTGACGTTGCCGCAGAAGGGCGATTTCTTGCCCAGCCAGGCGATGTGGGTCACGCAGTGGCAGCACGAGCCACTGGCGACGCTAGCAGCGTTTCCAGGGGCGCTCGAGCAGCGCCGCCGCCAGGGCCAGGGCCGCGAGGGCCCAGAGCACCGGCAGCAATCCGTAGCGGCTCACCACCGTGCCCGCCAGCACCAGGGGCAGGCTCAGGGCGATGTTGATCAGGTTGTTCTGCAGGCCGAACACCTTGCCCCGCAGGGCCTCTGGGGTGTCCTCCTGGATGGTGGTCTGGGCGGGGATGGCCAGCAGGGCCGCCCCCACCCCCAACACGGCGCACAGCCCCAGGGTGCCCACCAGTTGGCCCCGCAGCTGGCCGAGCAGCACTAGGCTCCAGGCGATGGTGCCCAGGCCGGCTGAGGCCAGGCGCCGGCGGTTGAAGCGGTGGCCCAGTTGGGCCACCGCCAGGGCCCCCAGGGCCAGCCCCACGCCGCTCATGGCCAGCAGGGTGCCGAACTGGGTGGGGCCGAGGCTGCCGATGGCGGAGGCCAGGCTGATGGCCAACACGTAGAGGGCCGCCAGCAGGCTGTAGAGCAGCACCAGTTGCAGCAGGGCGCTGCGCACGCTGGGTTGCTGGCGCAACACCTGCAGCCCGTCGGCCATCTCGCGCCACACATTGGCCTCGCCGTGGCGTTGGGGGGTTTCCTCCAGGCGGATCCAGGCGATGCACAGGGCCGCCAGGCCGTAGCAGAGCGGCAGCAGGGCGAATTCGCCGTTGCTGATGCCCAGCCCCGCCAGGGCGCCCTTCAGCAGCCGCAGGATCGGATCACCGAGGGCGAAGCCCACGATCGTGGCCCCCATGCTGGTGGCCTGGTAGAGCGAATTGGCCGCCAGCAACTGCTGATTCGGCACCAGCATGGGGATCGCCGCCTGCTCGGCCGGGGCGAAGAATTGGGTGAGCACCGATTCCAGGAAGGTGATCACCAGCAGGGCCCAGTAGCCCCAGCTCAGCCCCAGCCAGTGGGGGCCGTCGAGCAGGCACAGGGGGGTGAGCAGTGCCAGGCCGGCGCGGATGGCGTTGCTGGCCACCATCACCTCGCGCTTGGGCCAGCGGTCGGCCCAAACCCCCGCCAGCAACCCCAGCACCATGGCCGGGAGGGTGTTGGCCACGTAGACGCCCGTGGCCAGCAGGGTGATCAGTTGGGCCCTGCTGTCGATGCTCAGCCGGAAGGCCCCGGCGGCCTCCGCCAGGGCGCCGCCGGCGGGGGGTGTGGCTGTCACCCAGTACTGGGCGATCAGGAACACCATCAACACGATGTAGAACTTGTCCGCCAGCTGGCTGAACACCTGCCCCAGCCAGAGCTTGCGGAATTCCGGCAGCGCCAGCACCCCCTGCAGGCCAGAGGGCATGCCGCCGGAAACTGCGCTAGGGCGTTGGGGCTCGCGCAAGGGCTGCAACGGCGGAGTCGGGGGCCGGCTCACGATGATGCCCCATCGCCAAAGCATTGGCGCAGCAGCCGCCAAGAGCGCGCGCCACGGCCCAGGTGCTCCCGGCTCCACAGCTCCTGCAGCTGCAGCAGCCGCAGCCACACCGGTTCAGGGCCCATCAGCTCCCCGTCGCGCCGGCGCGGTAGGGCCGGCCGCAGCAGCCGCTGCAGCAGGGCCAGTTCGGAGGCGTTGAGCACCATCTGGGCCCCGGCCACCGGCCCGAGCACAAACCCCTCGGCTGGCAACAGGCTGCAGCGCCACTCCCAGTTGCCCAGGGGCGGGTCGAGGGGCTCGCCGCTGCGGGCGCAGCTGGCCAGGGGCAGGGCGTAGCCCCCCAGGGCCAGCAGGTGCACGGCCCCCTGCACGGCGATCGCCAGGGCCTCCAGCGACCCCTGCCGCTCCTTCACCACCAGCTCGAGGCGGTTGAGCTGCAGCAGCAGGTCGTCGAGCACCCCCTCCACGGCGGCGCCGGTGGGCACCAGCTGCAGGGTGAGCTCCGCCAACCCCTGGGCCGCGGCCAGGGTTTCCAGCCGCTCCGCCAGGGCGGAGAAATTGCGCAGCACCCGCAGTTGCCGCACCCGGCGCAGGCCGCTGCGCCCCCCCACCTGCAGGCTCAGCAGCGCCAGGGGCACTGCCGCCGCCAGGCTGCTCTTCGGTTTGCGGGCACCGGGGGCCGCCAGGCGCGTGAGCCCCTCATGGGCCGAGAGCACGGTGAGCAGCCGATCGCTTTCCCCCAGGGGGCTGCTGCGCAGCACCAACCCCTCCAGCCGCTGCTCCCCACTCACGGGCCAGGGCTCTCCCCCTGCCGCAGGGCCTGGATCAACGCCACACCCCGGCTGGTGCCCAGGCGGCTGGCGCCCGCCTCCACCAGATCGAGGGCCTGCTCCAGGGAGGCGATGCCCCCCGAGGCCTTGATGGCGGCCCGGCCGCGGGCCAGATCCCGCAGCCGTTGCACCTGCTGCACCGTGGCGGCGGGACCGAAGCCGCTGCCGGTTTTGAGCCAGGTGGCCCCCACATCGATGCTGGCCTCCACCGCCAGCTCCAGCGCGGCGGGCTCCAGCCGGCCCACCTCCAGGATCACCTTCACCGGCAGCCCCAGCTCCACGATCGGGGCCAGGTCGTTGCAGAAGGCCGTGCTGTCGCCCTCGGCCAGGGCGCCGAAATCGGGCACCACATCCAGCTCCTCAGCGCCGGCGGCGGCGGCCCACTCCGCTTCGGCCTGTTTCACGGCGGCGGGAATGGCCCCGAAGGGAAACCCCAGCACGCTGATCAACCTGGGGCCGCGGCCGCCGCTGGGGCCGAGCCGTTCCCGGGCCACGGGCAACCAGCGCGACGCCAAACAAACGCCGGCAAAGCCGAAGTGGCGCGCCTCATCGCAGCAGCGCAGCACCGCCTCCTGGCCCTGGTGGGGGTCCAGCAGGGCATGGTCGATCAACGGAGCCAGATCGGGCAGGTCGCGCAAGCGGCTTAGCCCTTGGCTTGAATCACGCCGTAGCCGCCGTGGTTGCGGCGGTACACCACCTGCAGCTCGCCGCTGGCGGCGTCGCGGAACAGGTAAAAGTCGTGGTCGATCAGCTCCAGCTGCTGCAGGGCCTGCTCCAGGGCCATGGCGGGCATGGCGAAGTATTTGCGCCGCACACCGCGGCTGGGGAGGCTGGCCTCCTTGCCCTCCACCAGGGAGCCCTGCACCGCTTCATCGCCGGCCAGGTCCGCCAGGCTTGGGGTTTGGCTGGCGTGGTGCCCGGCGCTGTGGTGGTGGTCGCCGTGGCGGTCCTTGTAGCGGCGCAGCTGGCGCGTGAGCTTGCCGGCCACCAGGTCGATGCTGGCGTAGAGGTTTTCGCTGCGCTCCTGGGCGCGGATCACGGTGCCGTTGGCAAACACGGTCACCTCCGCGGTCTGCTGCGGCACCCGCGGGTTGCGGGCCACCGAGAGGTGCACATCCGCCTCCTTCACCATGCCGTCGAAATGGCCGATGGCTCGTGTGAGCTTGTCCTCCGTGTAGTCGCGGATGGCTGGAGTGACCTCCAGATTGCGGCCGTGGATCAACAGCTTCATCCCGTGGCTCCCAAGGCGGTGGGGATGGCCAAACGCTAGGAACGGTGGGTGAGTTGCACCATGGGCGACGCAATCTGTTTCCAAGCGCAGCGGCCCGTGCCGTTCCCGCTGGCTTGGCGTTGGCAGCAACAGCTGCAGGGGCGGCTGCTGGCGGCTCCGGAGGGGCCCGATGCGGTGCTGCTGCTGGAGCACGAGCCCTGCTACACCCTCGGCCGCGGCGCCGATGAAGGCTTCCTGGGGTTCGACCCCGCCGATCCACCGGCCCCCCTGTTTCGCATCGACCGCGGCGGCGAGGTGACCTTCCACGCCCCGGGGCAGCTGGTGCTCTACCCGGTGCTCAACCTGCAGCGCCATGGCGCCGACCTGCATGCCTACATGCGCCAGCTGGAGGGGGTGGTGATCGATCTGTTGGCCCCCCTCGGTCTCCAGGGGGAGCGCATCGAGGGGCTCACCGGCGTGTGGGTGGAGGGACGCAAGGTGGCCGCCATCGGGGTGGGCGGCCGCCGTTGGATCAGCCAGCACGGCCTGGCCCTGAATGTCGACCTCGCCCTGGAGGGCTTCAGCCGGGTGGTGCCCTGTGGCATCGCCGATCGGCCCGTGGGCCGTCTGCTCGATTGGTGCCCCGGCCTCAGCAGTGCGGCGCTGCGGCAGCCGCTGTTGGAGGCCTTTGGCCGCCGCTTTGGGTTGCAGCTGCGCCCGCCCCAGCCCCCAGAAGCCCTGCAGGGGTGGTAAGACCGGTGCCATCTGAGGCAGCACCGGCGTCCCATGGCCCACTCCCTAACCGGCGCTGAGGTTGTCTGGGGGGGATGCCGCCGCGATCAGCGGGCCCTGGCCCAGCGCCACGATTGGAGTGGCCTCACCGGCCTGGAGCAGCTGTGGCGTGAGCTGGCGCAGCAGCACGGCGACGCCCTGGCCCTGGATGCGCCCCACGCCAAGCCCGCTGAGCAGCTGAGTTTTCGCCAGCTGCACCAGCGCATTGAACAGGCGGCGGCGGGATTTGCCGCCCTGGGGATCCGCAGCGGCGAGGTGGTGGCGCTGTTTTCCGAAAACAGCCCCCGCTGGCTGCTGGCCGACCAGGGCCTGATGCGCCTGGGGGCCGCCGATGCGGTGCGGGGCAGCGGCGCCCCGATCGAGGAGTTGCGCTACATCGCCGCCGATAGCGGTGCCGTGGCCCTGGTGCTGGAGTCGGCGGAGCTGTTGCAACAGCTCAACGTCAGTGGCCCACTGCTGGCGCAACTGCGCTGTGTGGTGCTGTTGCAGGGGGAGGCTGCCGCGAGCCCCCCCGGGCTGCTCTGCATCACCTGGGACGAGCTGATGGCCCGTGGCGCCACAGCGCCGCCGCCGCCCCTGCCCGAGGGGGGTGAGCAGCGGCTGGCCACGGTGCTCTACACCTCTGGCACCACCGGCGAGCCCAAGGGGGTGCCCCTCAGCCACGCCAACCTGCTGCACCAGCTGCGGCAGCTCGGGGTGGCGGTGGCCCCCAACCCCGGCGATCGGGTGTTGAGCGTGCTGCCCATCTGGCACGCCTACGAGCGCAGCGCCGAATACTTCCTGCTCTCCTGCGGTTGCTCGCAGACCTACACCACCCTCAAGCAGCTGCGGCCCGACCTGCAGCGGGTGCGCCCCCACTACCTGATCAGCGTGCCGCGGCTGTGGGAGGCCCTGCTGGGGGGCTTTGAGGATGCCCTGGCCGCCATGCCCGCCAGCCGCCAGCGGCTGCTGCGCTCCGCCCTGGCCCTGAGCCGCTTCCATTGCGCCAGCCAGCGCACCGCCGCCGACCGCACCCTCGGCCCGGAGCCCCTTCCCCGGCGCCTCACGGCGGCGGCGGCGGCGCTGCTGAGTTGGCCGTTGCACCGCCTGGCTTCGGTGCTGCTCTGGCCCAAGGTGCGGCAGCAGTTGATCGGCGGGCGCCTGCGCACGGCCATCAGTGGCGGCGGGGCGCTGGCGATCCACGTGGATGGCTTCTTTGAGGCCATCGGCATTGAGCTGCTGGTGGGCTATGGCCTCACCGAAACCAGCCCGGTGCTCACCTGCCGCCGCCGCTGGAACAACCGCCGCGGCAGTTCCGGCCAGCCCCTGCCGGGCACGGCGATCCGGATTGTGGATGCGGAGAGCGGCGCCCCCCTGGCGGTGGGCCAGCGGGGCCGGGTGCTGGCCCGCGGCCCCCAGGTGATGGGGGGCTACCTCGGCAAACCGGAGGCCACCGCCAAGGTGCTGGATGCTGAGGGCTGGTTTGACACCGGCGACCTGGGGCAGTTGCTGGCCGACGGCACCCTGGTGCTCACCGGCCGCGCCAAGGACACGATCGTGCTCAGCAGCGGTGAAAACATCGAGCCGGGCCCCCTGGAGGAGTGCCTGGTGGCCTGCAGCCTGGTGGAGCAGGTGATGCTGGTGGGGCAAGACCGCAAGGCCCTGGGCGCCCTGGTGGTGCCCAAGCCCGAGGCCCTGGCCGCCTACGCCCAGGAGCAGGGGCTGCAGCCCGGCGATGCGGCCCTGCTCAAGGCGCTCACCGGCCGCCTGAACCGCCGCCTGCAGGCCCGCCCCGGCGCCCGGCCCGATGAGCGGCTGGCGGGGGTGGCCCTGGTGGAGCCCTTCAGCCTCGACAACGGTCTGCTCACCCAAACCCTGAAGCAGAAGCGTGACCGCATCGCCGCCCGCGATGCCGCCGCGATCGAGGCCATCTACCAACGTTGAGCGTTGTCTGAGAGGCTGTGGGCCTTCGCTTCTCACCCATGGCCGACGGCAGCCTCTCGATCAAGCGCTCGATCACGGTGCGGGCCGTGGTGACCCCCCGTTGGAAGGAGGACGCCGAGCGCGAGATCAGCAATGCCATCGCCGGCAGCGACGGCCAGCTGGCCCAACTGGAGCAGGAGGGCCAGCAGCTGGTGGATGCGATCCGCAGCCAGAGCGCCAACCCCCTCGACCCCCGCGTGCAAGACCAGGTGGCCTCCGTGCAGGAGCAGGTGGCGGCCAAGCGCGCCGAGCTGGAGGAGCAGAAGCGGCAGCTGCTGGAGCAGCAGGTGCAGGTGCGCGATCTGGAGATGGAGCAGATCGTGGAGCAGGGGCAGCTGGAGAGCTTCTGCGACGTGGCGGTGGGCGACAACCTGGTGGAGAAGTTGTCGGTGTCGGTGGTGGTGCGCGACGGCGTGATCGAGGCGATCGAGGGCCAGCTCTGAGGCCAGGGCCCGGGGCTGGAGCCGCGTAAAATCCGCCCCAATCGAGCGGCAAACCTCCGTTGGCCACCCACGAAATCTTCATGCCCGCCCTCTCCTCCACCATGACGGAGGGGAAGATCGTGGAGTGGCTCAAAAAGCCCGGCGACAAGGTGGAGCGCGGTGAGTCGGTGCTCGTGGTCGAGTCCGACAAGGCCGACATGGATGTGGAGTCGTTCAACGAGGGCTACCTGGCGGCCGTGTTGATGCCCGCCGGTGGCACCGCCCCAGTGGGCGAAACCATCGGCCTGATCGTGGAAACCGAGGCCGAGATCGCCGAGGCTCAGGCCAAGGCCCCCAGCGGTGGTGCCGCGGCCGCTGCGCCTGCAGCTGCAACCCCTGCCGCTCCCGCCGCTGCTCCGGCTCCGGCCGCCGCGCCTGCTCCCAAGCCGGCTGCGCCTGCACCGGTGGCGGC
>CAWUND010000001.1:0-30690 GCA_963923815.1 uncultured bacterium | reverse complement strand
GGCGCTGGTGAAGGGGGAGCCGGTGCTGCTCACCCTGCGCAAGATGCTGCAGGTGTTCCTCGACTTCCGGGTCGAGACGATTGAGCGCCGCACCCGTTACCTGCTGCGCAAGGCCGAGGAGCGCGACCACATCCTGTTGGGCCTGCTGATTGCGCTCGACAACCTCGACGCGATCATCGCCCTGATCCGTTCGGCGGCCGACACCGCCACGGCCCGCACCGAGCTGATGGATCAGTTCGGCCTCACCGACGTTCAGGCGGACGCCATCCTGCAGATGCAGCTGCGGCGGCTCACGGCCCTGGAGGCGGACAAGATCCGGCTGGAGCACGAGGATCTGCTCGCCAAGATCACCGACTACAACGACATCCTGGCCCGCAAGGAGCGGGTGTTTGGGCTGATCACCGAGGAGCTCGGTGTGATCCGCTCCCGCTACGACTCCCCCCGCCGCACCGAGATCCTCGATGTGGAAGGTGGCCTGGAGGACATCGACCTGATCGCCAACGAGCGATCCGTGGTGTTGCTCACGGAGAACGGCTACCTCAAGCGGATGCCCGTGAGTGAATTCGAGGCCACCAGCCGCGGCACCCGCGGCAAGGCGGGTACGCGCTCCCAAGGGGAAGAGGCGGTGCGGCTGTTCATCAGCTGCAACGACCACGACTCACTGCTGCTGTTCTCCGACCGCGGTGTGGTGTACACGGTGCCGGCCTACCGGGTGCCCCTCTGCAGCCGGGCCGCCAAGGGCACGCCGATCGTGCAGCTGCTGCCCATCCCCCGCGAGGAGCAGATCACCTCCTTGCTGGCGGTGAGTGAATTCGCCGAAGACGCGGTGCTGGTGATGCTCACCAGCGGTGGCTTCATCAAGCGCACGCGCCTCTCCGCCTTCGCCAACATCCGCTCCAACGGCCTGATCGCCATCTCCCTGGAGGAGGGCGATGCCCTCACCTGGGTGCGCCTGGCCCAGCCCGGCGACAGCGTGCTGATTGGCTCGCGCAACGGCATGACCATCCACTTCCGCCTCAGCGATGACGAGTTGCGCCCCCTGGGCCGCACCGCCCGCGGTGTGCGGGCCATGAACCTGCGCCCTGGCGATCAGCTGGTGAGCATGGATGTGTTGCCCGTGGAATTGGCGGATCGGGTGGAGGGCAGCGCCGCCAGCGACGCCGACGACGACGAGGAGGGCGATGACCTCGCCGTGAGCGACGGCCCTTGGGTGCTGGTGGCCAGCGCCAGCGGCCTGGGCAAGCGGGTGCCGGTCGACCAGTTCCGTCTGCAGAAGCGCGCCGGCATGGGGTTGCGGGCGATCAAGTTCCGCCGCGATGGCGACGTGCTCGTGGGCCTGAAGGTGCTCGGCAGTGGCGAGGAGTTGCTGCTGGTGAGCGAGAAGGGCGTGATCGTCCGCATGCGCGCCGATGCCGTGCCGCAACAGTCGCGGGCTGCCACCGGCGTGCGGCTGCAGCGGCTCGACAGCGGCGACCGCCTGGCGGAGGTGGTGCTGGTGCCCCCGGCCGCTGACGACGACGACAGCGATTCGGAGGCGGCCAGCGCTGAGGCCTCAGGCGACGCTGGCGATGCCTGAGGCCTCGCCCACCGGCATCGCCGGTGAGCTCTGGATCGCCAACACCGTCACCGATCTGATCCAGGGGGATGTGCACGAACACCTCCCCCTGGAGGCCATCCCCTTGGCCGGTGATGTGCTCGGGTTGGGCACCACCACCAGCATCGACAACGGTGAGTTGACGTTTCTGCGCAACGGGGCCGGCAACACCACCATCTGGAAATGCCAGGCCAGCGATGGCGGCATCCGGGCCCTGCACAGCGGTGATGGCAGTGCCCATTTCCCCTATGTGTGCTTCAGCGCTGAGGCCTCCGCCGTGCGGGTGCCCGTGGATCCGGCCGACCTCGAGGCGGTGGCGGGGGCCCCACTGCAGGAGCAGGTGCAACGGTTGGTGGAGCGTCTGCAGGGGCAGGGGCGCCTGGCCCAGGCGCCGATCGTGGGCCTGCGGGCCGAGCTGGAGTGGCGGTCGTTGGTGATCACAGTGGCCTCCAAGCTGTGCATGGGCCAGCAGCGCCGCAACGCCACCATTGCCAGCAGTGAGGCGAGCGATGGCACGGCCAGCCGCAGCCTGTACGAGCTGCTTCAGCATTACCGCCTCGCCCCGGAGGACCCGGGCGACCCCAGCGACCCCATTCGCTATCTGGGGGCCTCGATGCGGTGGGACTGCTGCGGCTTCTACGACACCGACCCCGCCAGCGGCCGCGTCACGGTGCCGGTGGAGGGTGCCCATCTGCACCTGCACGGCTGCAGCATGGACCTGCGCTACGGCGGCCACTTGCACCACGAGCACCCCGGCAGCCACTTGGCCGCGGTGAAGCGCCTGGCCCTCTATCCCCTGCAGCGGTTGCACCAGCTGCACAGCGATTTGGCCATTGAGGAGTTGCAGTTCACCGATGGCACCCTGCACTTCACGGTGGTGAACCGCGGCAGGTTGGATGTCAGCAGTGTGGGTGTCGCCGTGGTGGTGGATGACCGCTACGGCGGCCATCGCTACCTGCGCTTGCCCTGGTTATCCGCCGGAGCCGGTGAGCGTTTTGCCGTGCCCCTGGAGCTTCAGGCGGGCCGCCACCGCATCGAGGTGATTGCCGACCCCGAGGGGAGCATTCTTGAGCAGCTGCCCCTGCAGGCCAACAACCGCGCCAGCCTGGAGATCGGCGTGGGCTGAGGGTTAGTTCAACCCCCAGGCCCAGATCAGGAGGGCTGAGAAGCAGCCCACGCTCGCCAGCTGCATGGCGAGTTCCAACCGCTCGATGCGGCGGTTGAGCGCCGCATCAAACCCTTCTGCAAGCCGGTCTTTGAGGTTGGCGCACCAGATGAACTCGCAGAAAAACACCAGCGTCACCCCGTAGGACAGGGCGTAAAGCCGGTCGAGGCCGGTGAGGTAGGGGAGCGTGGGCAGCGAGTCGCGGTAGCCCTGCTGCATGAACACCAGCGTCAGCAGGATCACCGGTGGGATGGCCAGCCGTTCGGAGCTGAAGCTGGCCCGCAGGTTGGGGGTGAGCAGCATCACCAGCATCGTGATGGAGAGCGGCAACAGCCACTTCATCAGCGACGCACGACCCAGCGGCTCATAGGTGAGGTTGAGGTCGACACCCTTCTGCCCGTTCACCAGCTGCCACGACCGCAGTTGGTAGCCGGTCATGTTGGTGCGTTGGTTGACGCTGGAATCGGCGGCGTCGCCCCGCAGAACAGCGTTGATGCTGGGCACCGCCTCCAGGATCAGCCGTAGGGTGAGGCCGCCAAAGGGGTGGCTGCGGAAGTTGATCTCATCGGAATAGAAGTTGCCGCTGAAGCGGTAATCGCGCCCGAGGTTCGGCCCCAGCTGCAGCAGGGGGCCGTTGGGCTCGAGCAGGGAGTTCCACGGTTCCACCAGGTTGTCGAACCGCACCAGCTCCGATGGCTCCACCCCGGCGGCCACCCATTGGCGCACGGCGGCCGCCGGCGCCGACACCCGCAGAATGCCTTCGGCGCGGTAGGTCTTGTCCCGGGTGGAGAGGCCGTAGACGTTGCCCACATCCAGGGCCACCGTCACCGGCACGGCGGTTGCGGGGGCAGGCCTTGGCCCTGGGGCCGAGAGCGCCGCTGATCCCAGCAGCACCAGCAGCAGGGCCGGCAACACCAGACGCCGGAGCCAACGGGCCATCCACTGCTGCAGGATGAGGCCACACCATAGGGGCGTTTGGGGGATGGAGGTGCTGGTCATCGGGGCGGGCCCGGCCGCCCTCTGCATCGCCGCCGCCCTGGCGGAGCGCGGGGTGGCGGTGCAGGGGCTGGCGCCGGAGGATCCGCAGCAGCCGTGGCCCAACACCTACGGCATTTGGGGGCCTGAGGTGGATGCCCTGGGGTTGGCGCCGCTGCTGGGGCATCGCTGGCACGACACCGTGAGTTGGTTTGGCGATCGACTCGGCAGCCCCGCCGTGCAGCACGGCATCGACTACGGCCTGTTCGACAAGGCGGCCCTGCAGCAGCACTGGTGGGGGCTGTGCCACGGGGCTGGAGTGACCTGGAGGCGGGGCCGGGCTGTGGCGGTCGAGCACAACGACGCGGGTTCCACGGTGATCACCGAGGCGGGTGAGCGCCTGGAGGCCCGGCTGGTGATGGATGCCAGCGGCCATGGGTCGCCCCTGGTGCAGCGTGCCGATGAGGGTCCCGTGGCGGGCCAGGCGGCCTACGGGATCGTGGGGCGTTTTTCAGCCCCACCGGTGGATCCGGGCCAGTTTGTGCTGATGGATTACCGCTGCGATCACCTCAGCGAGGCGGAACGGCGCTGCGGGCCCCCCACGTTTCTCTACGCCATGGATTTGGGGGATGGGGTGTTCTTCGTGGAGGAAACCTCCCTGGCCTTGGCACCAGCGGTGCCCTACGACGTGCTCAAGGACCGCCTGCTGCGGCGTCTTCGCCATCGCGGGGTGACGGTGGAGGCGGTGCAGCACGAGGAGCACTGCCTCTTCCCGATGAACCTGCCCCTGCCGGATCTGCAGCAGCGGCTGTTGGCCTTTGGCGGGGCGGCGGCGATGGTGCATCCGGCCTCGGGCTACATGGTGGGCGCACTGCTGCGCCGGGCCCCGGCCCTGGCGGAGGCGATTGCCCTGGGGTTGCGGCAGCCCGGCCTGCCGGCTGAGCAGTTGAGCCGCCGGGCCTGGGACGCCCTCTGGCCCCTGGAGCTGCAGCGCAAGCACGCCCTCTACCGCTTCGGGCTGGAGAAGTTGATGCGCTTCTCCGAGCAGCAATTGCGGGCCCACTTCACCACCTTCTTCAACCTGCCCCCCCAGCAGTGGTATGGCTTCCTCACCAACACCCTCACCCTGCCGGAGTTGGTCGCCGCCATGGTGCGCCTGTTTGTGCAGGCCCCCTGGACGGTGAAGGCGGGCCTGATGGGCATGCAGGGCCGCGAGTTGGCCCTGGGGTTGCGGATGCTGATGCCTGCGGCGCGCTAGCTCAGGCGGTGGCTCCGCTGCAGGAGCTGCCCTGGCCGGCGGTGCAGCCGTAGCAGTGGTTGCCCCAGTGGATGGCTCCCTCTAGGAGCCGTTCACGGGTGATCGTCGACACCGTGGCCCCGCCCGCCAGGGGCAGCTCCAGCATTTGGTTGAAGTCGCAGTCGTAGAGGCGACCATCCGGCGCCACCGAGAGGGTGTCGCGGCACATCAGACCCTCCAGGGCCGCCGGATTGAAGGCCCGCTCCAGCAGGGCCAGGTAGCAGTTCACATGGCCATCGCGCTGCAGCTGCTGCAGGAAGCGGGCGATCGGCATGTTGTTGAGCCCGATCAGCCGATCGAACTGAACCCCCGCCAGCTCCTGCAGGCGCCGCGTCCAGGTGGCTGTGTCGCAGGCGGTGAGCTGCTGCAGCCGCGTGCCCTCCGGATTGCTCATCAAGGTGAGCTGCCGCGTGGGGTCGCCCTGGCCGTAGCCCAGGCCATTGAGCAGGCGCAACGCCTCGATGGAGGCCCCCCAGGTGCCTTCGCCCCGTTGCCCATCGGTGGCCTCCTGATCCGGCTGCGGCAGGCTGGCCACGATCTCCACCCGTTGGGCCGCCAGGAATGGGGCCAGATCCCGCTGGGTTGGCAGCAGCAGCACGGTGAGGTTGCAGCGGTCGATCACCTGGCAGCCCTGTTGTCGCCCCGCCAGCACCAGCTCCCGGAAGCGGGGGTGGAGTTCGGGGGCGCCACCGGTGAGATCGAGCACCGCCGGTTGCAGCCGTGCGATGGCGGCAAGGCAGTCCTCCACCACGGCGTCGTTCATCAGGGTGTGTCCCTGATGGGGGCCGGCATCCACATGGCAGTGGCCGCAGCGCATGTTGCACAACCGCCCCAGGTTGAGTTGCAGCACCCGCAGGGGGCGGCGCCGCGGCGGGGTTTGTCCCCGGGCGGCCAGGCTCTGGGCAAACCCCTGGAGCTTCGGCAGGGCCGCGTCCAACAACCCGATCTGCTCCAGGGGCGACAGGGCCGGGGCCAGCGTCGGCGGTGTCATGGGGGGGATGGGGCGGCCGGCAACCGGGTCCAGTCCGCGGCGTTCAGCAGGGGGAAGAGCCCATCCTCCCGTTGCACCGCCTCCAGCCAGCCCGGCGGCAGCGGTGTGCCGTCGATCGCCCCCAGCAGGGTCCAAAAGCGCCCCAGGTGCCGTTGGATCCGTTCGCGTGCCAGGTCGGTGGTGGTGCCGGCCCGCAGGATGAAGCTCCAGTCGGAGCTTTGGGCCAGCAGCAGTTCGCGCCCGGCCTGATCCAGCAGCGCCCGGGCGGCTTCGCTGCCCACGCCGCGGCTCACCCGCTCCACCATGGCCCGGGAGGCGCGGTTCCACTCCGGAATCACCCAGGCGTTGCTGTCGTTGAGCCAATAGTTGTGGTACCCCCCCTGCCCCCAGCTGGAGGGGGAGGGCTGGCAGAGCTGCAGGGCATCGCCGCGGCTCAGGGTTTCGCGCAGGGTCACCAGGTCTACGCCCTGGCTCGGGGCTTGGCGGAACAGCGCCCCCAGAAATTGCGGCCCTTCGTACCACCAGTGGCCAAAGAGTTCCGCATCGAAGGGCGCCACCAGCAACGGCCGCCGATCCATGGCCCCCTCCAGCCGTTGCAGGTGCCGGGCCCGCCCCTGCAGGAAATGCACCGCATCGCGCTGCACGCAGCGCTGGGCCTCGGCCGGCTCGTAGGGCTGTTTGGCGTCGAGGCTGCAGTCACGGCCCGACACCCGGTGCAGCTTGAGCCCCAGGGGCCGCGGGCAGGGGATGCCGCGCTGCTCCAGGTCGGCGGCGGGCAGATCCCAGCCCAGGTCGCGGTGGAATTCCCGGTAGCTGGGGTCGCCCGGGTAGCCGTCGCGGGCACTCCACACCGGCAGGGTGGATTCACTGTCGCGGCCAAAGAAGGCCATGCCGGCGGGGGTGCACACCGGCGCGTAGACGCCGTAGCGCGGGCGGGGCTGGCCGTGCAGCAGGCCGTGGGCATCGAGGATGGCGTAGCGCAGGCCGCAGCTCACCAGCAGCCGATCCAGCCCTTCGTAGAAGGCACACTCCGGCAGCCAGATGCCCTGGGGGCGCACCCCCAGCAGCCGTTGGTGCTCCCGCACGGCCGTGAGCAATTGGGCCCGCACCGCCTCCGGAGAGTCGCGCAGCAGCGGTAGATAGCCGTGGGTGGCGGCGCAGGTGAGCAGATCCAGCACCCCCGCCTGCTGCAGCCGCTGGAACCGCGGCAGCAGATCCCCTCCGCACAGCTGCCAGGCCTGGCTGGCGCGGCTGAGCAGCTGGGCCACGTTGGCGGCGGCGGCTGAATGGTCTGCCGGGGCTTGGTGCAACAGCTCCTGGCGCACCGCCAGCCAGGGGCCGAAACGGGCGCTCAGCTCGGCGTTGCTGAGCAGCGACAGCAGCGTGGGCGAGAGCCCCATGCTGAGCCGTGGCTGCTGCAGCGGGTCGGCCGCGGCGGCCTCCAGCACCTCCAGCAGCGGCAGGTAACACTCCAGCAGGGCCTGGAAGTACCAGTCCTCCTCCAGGGAGCCGGGCTCGCTGGAGTGCACGTAAGGGAGGTGCGCGTGCAGGACCAGCGCCAGGTCGCCGGTGGCCAAGGGCTCGGCTCGCAGTGGGGCGACTCTAGGCGCAGCTTCTAGGCTCGGGCCAACGGGAACGCGGCGATGGAGCTGGCACTGGCGGTGGACGGCCACAGCATGTTTTACGTGCAGCAGAAGCTGGGCTGGTTCTTCGATCCGCGCCGCCTGCTGGCCCATGCGGCCTCTGGGCCTGGCGCCCAAATCGGTGCGGCGTTTTGGTACACCGGCCTCAAGGACCCCACCGATCAGCGGCCCTTCCGCGATGCCCTCACCAGCCTTGGCTACACGGTGCGGGCCAAGCCGCTGCGGGAGTTTGGCCCCGATGCCGACCAACGCCAGTACGGCCGCGCCAACCTGGATGTGGAGATCGCCATCGACCTGCTGGCCATCGCCCACCGCATCGATGAGCTGTGGCTCCTCAGCGGCAGTCGCGACCTGGAGCGCCTGCTGGAGGTGCTGCGCATCAAGGGGGTGAAGGTGGTGCTGATCAGCACCGATGGCATGGTGCCCCGCGATCTGCGTAACGCCGCCGATCGGTTTGTCGACCTCAACGAGCTGCGGCCCGCCCTGGAGAAGGTCGACGGCCAGCCCCAGCCCTAGACTGGGCCTAACTCATAACCACTCCGCGTTAATCCGCCATGGCCCGCGACCCCGGCCGGGTACTGATCTTTGACACCACCCTGCGCGATGGGGAGCAATCCCCTGGCGCCAGCCTCAACCTGGAGGAGAAGCTGGCGATCGCCCAGCAGCTGGCGCGGCTGGGGGTGGACATCATCGAGGCCGGGTTCCCCTTCGCCAGCCCCGGGGATTTCAATGCCGTGCAGCGCATCGCCGCCAGCGTGGGCAGCGCCGACGGCCCGGTGATCTGCGGCCTGGCCCGGGCGGCCCGCGGCGACATCAAGGCCTGTGCCGAGGCGGTGGAGCCGGCGGCCCGCAAGCGCATCCACACCTTCATCGCCACCAGCGACATCCATCTGGAGCACAAGCTGCGCAAGAGCCGCGCTGAGGTGCTGCAGATCGCCGGCGAGATGGTGGCCTATGCCCGTTCCCTGGTGGACGACGTGGAGTTCTCCTGCGAAGACGCCGGCCGTTCCGATCCGGAGTTCATGTACCAGGTGATCGAGGCGGCGATTGCCGCCGGGGCCACCACCATCAACATCCCCGACACCGTGGGGTACACCACGCCGGCGGAGTTCGGAGCGCTGATCGCTGGCATCAACCAGCACGTGCCCAACATCGATCAAGCGGTGATTTCGGTGCACGGCCACAACGACCTGGGGCTGGCGGTGGCCAATTTCCTCGAGGCGGTGAAGAACGGCGCCCGCCAGTTGGAGTGCACCATCAACGGCATCGGCGAACGGGCCGGCAACGCCTCCCTTGAGGAGCTGGTGATGGCGCTGCACGTGCGCCGCAGCTACTTCAACCCCTTCCTGGGGCGCCCGGGCGACAGCGGCGAGCCGCTCACCGGCGTGCGCACCGAGGAGATCTACAAAACCTCCCGCCTGGTGAGCAACCTCACCGGCATGGCGGTGCAGCCCAACAAGGCGATCGTGGGGGCCAACGCCTTCGCCCACGAGAGCGGCATCCACCAGGACGGCGTGCTGAAGAACCGCCTCACCTACGAGATCATCGACGCCCGCACCATCGGCCTGGCGGACAACCGCATCTCCCTGGGCAAGCTCAGCGGCCGCAGCGCCTTCCGGGCGCGCCTCGAGGAGCTGGGTTACACGCTGGAGCGCGACGACCTCGACGACGCGTTTGCTCGCTTCAAGGAGCTGGCGGACCGCAAGCGCGAGATCTCCGACCGCGACCTGGAGGCGATCGTGAGCGAGCAGGTGCAGCAGCAGGCCCAGGCCCGCTACAGCCTCAAGTTGGTGCAGGTGAGCACCGGCACCAACCTGCAGCCCACCGCCACGGTGACCCTGCTGAACAGCGACGGCGCCGAACTCACCCAGGCCTCCATCGGCACCGGCCCGGTGGATGCGGTGTGCCAGGCCCTCAACCAGCTGGCGCGGGTGCCCAATGAGCTGGTGGAGTTTTCGGTGAAGTCGGTGACGGAAGGCATCGACGCCATGGGGGAGGTGACCATCCGCCTGCGGGCCGATGGGGTGCTCTATTCGGGCCATGCCGCCGACACCGACATCGTGGTGGCGGCGGCCCAGGCGTTTGTGAATGCCCTCAACCGCCTGGTGGCGGGAAGCCAACGCTCCCCGTTGCACCCCCAGAAGGCTCCCCTGCCGGTGGGAGACCTCGCCCCGGCGGATCGGCCGCGGCTCTGATGGCGCAGCCCAGCAGCGGCCAATCCCGCAGCCTGGCGGCCAGCGCCCTGCAGCTGGCCCTGCTGCTGTTGCTGGCGGTGGCGATGCTGGTGCCCCTGTTCTGGCTGGTGAGCACCTCCCTGAAGGGCCCCGCCGAGGACATCTTCACCATGCCGCCGGCCCTGCTGCCGAGCCAACCGAGCCTGGATGCCTACCGGCGGTTGTTCAACGACAACCCGATGCTGGTGTATCTGCTCAACAGCACCGTGGTGAGCGCCCTGGCGGTGCTGGCCAACCTGTTGTTTTGCTCCCTGGCGGCCTACCCACTGGCGCGGATGCGGTTCGCCGGCCGCGGCCTGGTGTTGGCCCTGGTGGTGGCCACCATCCTGATTCCGTTTCAGGTGGTGATGATTCCGCTCTACCTGCTGATGGTGCAGCTGGGGCTGCGCAACACCCTCTGGGCCTTGATCATTCCCCAGGCGGCCACCGCCTTCGGCATCTTTTTGCTGCGCCAGAGCTTTGCCGGGGTGCCCGTGGAGTTGGAGGAGGCGGCCCGCATCGATGGCTGCACCCCCGTGGGCGAATGGTGGAACGTGATGATCCCGGCGGCCCGGGCCGACCTGATCACCCTGGCGATGTTCGTGTTCATCGGCACCTGGAGCGATTTCCTCTGGCCCCTGGTGATCCTCGATGACCCCAAGCTCTACACCCTGCCCCTGGGGTTGCAGCAGCTGGCCAGCAGCTTTGCCCTCGATTGGCGCCTGGTGGCCGCCGGCGCCGTGGTGTCGATCCTGCCGGTGCTGGCCCTGTTCATTGGCCTGCAGCGCTACATCCTGCCCAGCGCCAGCGGCGATGCCGTTAAGGGCTAATCGTGAGGCTCAGCAGGCCCTGCTGCAGCCGCGCTAACGCTTCCGCGAGATCCGCCGGTTGGAGCATGCCGTAGCTCAGCCGCAGGCAGCAGCCCCGCAACCCGAAGCTGCTGCCGCTCACCAACGCCACCCGGTGCTCCCGGATCAGGCGCTCCATGGCGGCATCGGCGCTGAGGGGGCTGTCCAGCTGCAGCAGGGCGTAGAAGGCGCCATCCGGTGGGGCCAGCAACCGCCAGGGGGCGTTGGGTTGATCGAGCGCCGCCAGCACCTGGCGGCGCTGCTCCCCCAAGGCCTCGATCCGCGTGCGGCACCAGGGTGCTCCGGCGGCGAGGGCGCCGGCGGCCGCCCGTTGGTTGAGCCGCGGCGGGCAGATCTGGATGGTGTCGTGCACCTTGGCGAGGGCCCCGAGCAGCCGCTGGGGCACCACGGCCCAGCCGATGCGCCAGCCCGCCATGCCATGGCTCTTGGAGAGTGAGCCCAGGGTCACCGTGTGGGCGCCGCTGCCGCTGCCCTGCCCAGGGCTCCACACGGCCGTGTCGCCGTGGGCGAACAGGGCGTAGGCCTCATCGCTGATGTGCAGCAGGCCGTGGTCGGCGCAGAGCCGGTTGATGGCCTCCAGCACCGGCCGGGGCAGCACGGCCCCACTGGGGTTGTTGGGGGAGACGGTCACGATCGCCCGGGTGCGGGGGGTGATCGCCGCCGCCAGCCGCTCCGGATCGGGAATCACACCGGCCTCCACCGCCACCGGCACGCCACCGGCCAGCTGAATGGCCATGGCGTGGTTGAAGTAGTAGGGCACCGGCAGGAGGCATTCGTCGCCCGGATCGCAGAGCACCTGGGCAACGGCATGGAAGGCCATGTTGCTGCCGGCGCTGATCAGCACCGCCGAGCCCTCGAGATCCAGCTGGTGGTGCTGTTGCAGCCATCGCCCCAGCGCCTCCAACAGCACCGGTTCCCCGGCCATGGCCCCGTAGGCATGCAGACCGGAGTCGCCGATGGCGTCACGGGCGGCTTCGAGCGCCGCGGCTGGCGGGCCCCAGTGCACCATGCCCTGGCCCAGGGAGAGGGTGCCCGGGGTTTGGCGGATCATCTCCCCCATCACCGGAATCACGGGGGCTTGCACCGCCTGCAGCCGCGCCGCCGCCCCGATCGGGGCCCGCGCCCCAGCCCCACTCATGCCGGGCTCATTCCTGGCCGTTGGGCAGTTTGGGCAGGGCGGGGGGCCGCATCAGATCCGATGGCAGGCCACCGTCGTAGCCGCCGTGGCCGAGCTGCAACTTCAGGTTGGCCTGCTCAGCGCTGAGGCGCTGCACCGCCTGCTCCAACCCCTCCATTCCCTGCAGCCGCTCCACCGTGGAGCGCAGCTGCTCCTCGAGTGCATTGGTGCGTTCCAGGTCGTTGGCGTTTTCCATGGTCTGCACCTTGTCTTGCAGTTGCTGGATGCGGTTGCTCTGCAGCCGCACCTGCACCAGCAGCACCACAAACAGAACGGCCACGGCGGCGGTCATGCCGGCGCCGGCGCGGCGCATCCAGTCGGGCAGGGGTTGGGGCTGCTGCATCGGGGGCCTGCGGCTCATCGGGCCTGGGTGATCGCATCAGTTTGGATCCCGGCGGTGCCAATGGCTGCTCAGAAGGGGTTAGGACAGCCCGATTCGGATCCAACCCGTGAGCCTGCAGCAGCTGGATGCCTTCCTGGCCCATGCCCGTGAGCGCCCCGACCTGGCCCAGCGGCTGCGGGAGCCCCTGGAACTGCCCGCGTTGCTGGCCCTGGCGGCGGCGGAAGGGTTTGAGGTGTCGGAAGACGATGTGATCGCCGCCCAGGTGCGGGAGGAGCAGGGCCTGGATGCGGCCGAGCTGCAGCGCCGTGCGGGCCTTGATGCCCGCCGGCTGCGCACCTTCATCCCCGGCTGAGGCATGGAGCGATCCCAGCGCGAGCGCGTCTGCGACTATCCGCGCCCGCCAGCCCTGGTGCGGAGCCAGCAACCTGTGCTGGTGAGGGCCCTGGGGGAGGTGTTGGCCGAGAGCGGCGGCTGCCTGCGGGTGTTGGAGACGTTCCATCCCCCCACCGTGTATCTGCCGCCTGAGGCCATGCGGCTGGAGCTGTTGCAGCCGGCGGCGGGCCGCAGTGTTTGCGAGTGGAAGGGGGTGGCTCGCTACTACGACGTGGTGGTGGGGGAGCGGCGCCTGTCGCGGGCGGTGTGGAGCTACCCCGAGCCCACGCGGCCCTTTGCGGCCCTGGCCGGTTGGTTCGCGCTGTATCCCGCCCTGATGGATGGCTGTTGGCTGGATGGGGAGCGGGTGACCCCCCAGCCCGGCGGGTTCTACGGGGGGTGGATCACCAGCGCGGTGCAGGGGCCCTTCAAGGGAGACCCCTCCCATCCCGAATTGATCTAAGGCGCGGGGGGGATGGCGGTGGTGCCTCAGGCCTGCAGCAGGCGGCAGCCGATCTGAATGGTGCCGTCGTCGAGCAGCCGACCCAGCTTCAGCACCATGGCCTCCTCCTGGCGATCAAAGCTGTGTTGCTCGGCCGTGATCCAGGCGATTTCCTCGGCGGTGATCACACCGGTGGAAACACTTTCAAGGAATACCTCACCGACGCTGAACGGCATGGGCATGGGGAGGGGGGATGCGCTACGGGGAGGCTAGAGACCGTGTTGAAGATGACAGGCCTGTGCAATCTCTCTTCATGGCTCACTTGCCCCTTGGTGATGCAGCTTTGAAACGCTATGTTTGCCGCAGCGTTCCTCTTTTTCGATGCTCACCGGATCTGAACTCCTGACCAAGGTCAAGGAGATGGGCGATGTCAGCAAATCTGATCTTGTGCGCGCCTGCGGCTACGTGAGCTCCAAGAAGGATGGCGCCGAGCGTCTCAACTTCACCGCTTTCTACGAGGCACTGCTGGATGCCAAGGGCCTGAATCTGGGTTCCGGTGGTGGCGGTGGTGCCGGCAAAGGTGGCCGCAAGCTGAGCTACGTGGCCACGGTGCAGGGCAACGGCAACCTGCTGGTGGGCAAGGCCTACACCGCTCTGCTGGGGCTGAAGCCTGGCGACGAATTTGAGATCAAGTTGGGACGCAAGCAGATCAAATTGATCCCCGCCGGCGGCGAAGAGGAGTGATTCGCTGCGGCGAACTCTGCTCAACACCGGGCGGCCACCTTTGGGTGGCCGCTTTTTGTTGGTCGGGTCCATGCTGGGTTGATCGCACCCCTGAGCCGCGGCCATGACCTTCTATGAGTTGATTTGGCGCGGTGAGGGCTGCGGCGATGCCGCGGATCTGGAGGAGGCCCTGGCGTTTTTTCAGGAGCTCAAGCCCAAAACCATGGATTGGCAGCAGGTGTGCGCCGATCCCGACTACAGCCCCACGATTCGCCGCTACCGCTCCTTTGACGCGTTTCTCGACAACGAGGACGAGGTGGAAACGATTCATCCCACCGCCGAACTGTTGCAGCGGTTTGCCCCCGACGGGCCGGAGGCCTGAGGGTGGACGGGGTCGCCCCGGAGTCGATGGGGCAGCGGCAGCGCTGGGGGCCCGAGGTGGTGCTGCTGCAACCCACCCGCTTTGAAGCGTTGCAGGAGGCGGTGCTGGCCCTGCGGGACCACGCCACCGTGCTGCTCAACCTGAGTGCCCTGCCGCCGGATCAGAAGCAGCGGGCCGCCGATTTCATGGCTGGGGGTGCCTTCGCCCTGGATGCTCAGCAGGAGAGGCTGGGGGAGCAGGTGTTCCTGTTTGCCCCCCACTTTGTGCAGCTGCACCACGACTGATGGCTGAGCTCGACCTGGCGGCCTGCACGCCGGTGAATGACCTATGGCCCGCCCTGGTGGAGCGGCTCGGCCTGGAGCGGAGTGCCCGGGCGGCCCGACAGGCCTTCGACCTGCAGGCCATGCGCGGCCAGCCCACCACCGTGCCGGTGCTGATCGTGGACACCTGCGGCGTGGCCCTGGTGGAGCGGGACACCCTGCGGCTCAGCACCGGCCTGCCGGTGCCCCTGGGCCCGGGGGTGCTGCTGCTCTGCAGCCCACGGCTGCAACAGCTGCAACTGCTGCAGCTGGAGTTGTCTTAATCGAAGCGGCAGGTGGGCGTTAGCCCCGGCACGGTGAATTCCATGAACCAGAGGTATTCGCGGCTGCGCCAGCCCAGGTCGAAGGGTTCGGTGGCCTGCCACTCCTCGGGTTCCAGGTCAAACGCCTGCTTCAGGAACGCGGGCACCAGCGCTTCCACCTCCTCCTGCCCCGCTTCCCCCTCATCGAACAGGCGGTCGGTGTGAATCACCGCGAAGATCTCGTGCTCCTCATCGCAGATCACCACTTCAAAGCCTGAGCCACCCGCCGTGGGCAGGGTGTTGAGCTCGAAGAACTCGTCGCGCTCCAGCGGGTCGCTGGGGGCCTGGTCGAGCAGCGCGGCCAGCGCCTGTTTGAAGCGATCCAGGGCCATGGGGCGGCGGTGCGCGGCTGCCTGCAGTGTGGCGATGCCAGGCTGGGATGGCCAGCTGCCGCACGCCGCTGCATGGCTGCATCAACGCCTGCCTCGCTGGATCCGGCCTGGATCGTGCAGGCCAGCCATGGGCTGCTGGTGCTGGACAAGCCCGCGGGGCTGCTGAGCCAGCCTGGGCTGGGGCCGCACCAGGCGGATGCGCTGATCCGTCGCGTGCAGCGGCGCTGGCCCCAGGCGCAGTTGGTGCACCGGCTGGATCGCGACACCTCCGGGCTGCTGTTGGTGGCCCTCGACCCGGCCCTGCACCGCGCCCTGAGCATCGCCTTCGCCGAACGCCGGGTGGAGAAGCACTACGTGGCCGATGTGCAGGGGGTGCCCCAAGCTGAGGCGGGCCGCATCGACTGGCCCCTGGCCAAGTGTCAGCACCAGCCGCCCCGATACGCCGTGGACGCCCACAAGGGAAAGCCCTGCCGCACCGACTGGCGCCTGCTGGAGACCCATGGGGCCTTCAGCAGGCTGGCGTTGCAACCCCACACGGGCCGTTCCCACCAGCTGCGGGTGCACCTGCAGGCCCTGGGGCATCCGATCGTGGGGGATCCGCTCTACGGCCGTGCCGGCGACGCCCCGCGCATGCACCTGCATGCCACGGCCCTGGCGCTCACCCATCCCGTGAGTGGTGAGCCGCTGCGCTGGTCGTCTCCCGTGCCGTTCGAACGGCCCGTTTCCATCCCCGCATGAGCGACCCTTCGCCGCTGCTGGCCCTGATCGGCTACACCGCCGCCACGCTCACCACCGTGAGCTTTGTGCCCCAGGCCCTCAAAACCCTGCGCAGCGGCGACACCCGCGGCATTTCGCTGCGCATGTATGGGCTGTTTTGCAGCGGCATCGTGCTCTGGGGGGTCTACGGCCTGCTCAGCGCCGATGGCCCCCTGATCGCCGCCAATGCCATCACCCTGGTGCTCTCGGGGCTGATCCTGGAGCGCACCTGGCGGGCCCGCCACCGCGGCGATTAGCGGTTGCGGGGCGGCAGGCCGCTGCCCCGCTGGAGTTGATCCAGCCAGCGCTGGCCCTGCTGCCGCACGGCGGCGGCCGCGGCGGCTCCGCCGAGGGCCAGGGCTCCGGCCCAGCTGGGCCCGCACCAGCCGGCCACCACCAGGGCCAGCAGCGCCACAGCCCCCGCCACGGCCCGCAGCTGCGGCAGGCGCCGATGGGCTCCGGAGCAGCTGCGGCAGTGGCGCGTGTGGGCCTCGAAGCGATCCATCAGGGGCGCCAACGGCTGCCGAGGCGGGAGTGGTTGGCCGGGGAACGGCTCACCGCCGTAGCGGTTCACCCAATCGTGCAGGGCGCGGATGTTGAGGTCGGCGCTGGTGGGCAGGTGGAAGCTGCGCACCGCGGCGTGGCTGCCGCCCCGTTGCTCCAGCACCCGTTCCTGCCAGTGCAGGAACACCTGGTCGTCCTCCAGCACCACGTGGTTGCCGAGGTGCTGCAGCCATTGCGGCCGCAGCCCCAGCAGTCGACCCGGCCAGGGGGAGCTGAACTGAAAGGGGAAGCGGGCGAACAGGCGGCACTCCCCGCGCCGGATCGGGGTGGCGTACACCACGGTGAGGATGCGGGCGAAGCCTTTGGCGGTGAGGTCGTGCCACATCAGGCAGGGGGCCGCGTAGGTGGTGTGCTGGCTGCCCAGGCGCCCCCGCCGCGGCCCCTCCTCCCACAGGCTGGTGAACCCCTCGGGGCCAAAGCTGGTGAGTTGCAGATCCACCGGCCCGGCGTTCTCGCGCCGCCCCACCGTGGCGTGGTGGGTGAACGGCACATGGCTCACATCGAGCACGTTCTCCAGCAGGGTGAGGGCATCCATGGGCAGGTCACGGAAGGTGTCCTGCACCACCCAGCCATCGGCCCAACCCCGGCCCTGCTGCTGCAGCACCGGCACCAGCGGCAGCGGATGGGCCTCGGCCTCGGCCGGGTTGCCGCTGAACACAAACAGCAACCCCTGGGCCGTGGCGGTGGCGTAGCTGCGGCAGTGGCTGCGGGGGCTGATGCGGCTGCCCTCCTGGGCCTGGGGGATGGCCGTGCAGTGGCCGTCGCCGTTGAAGGTCCAGCCGTGGTACGGGCACTCCAGCTCGCCGGCGCCGTTGAGGCGTCCCTCGGAAAGCGGCACCAGCCGGTGCGGGCACACATCGGCGAAGGCGCGCCAGCGCTGGCTGGCGGCGTCGAACCAGAGCACCAGGTCGTGCCCCAGCAGCGTGAACGGGGTGGGCCGCTGCGGATCGAGATCCCGCAGGTAGGCCACTGGATACCAGGCTTGTTGCCACCCCATGGCTCAGGCGCTGTAGCCCTTGCGGGCCGGAATCGGGTAGGGAATGCGGCGGTGGCGCATGCGCCGCCACACCCGCACGAAGGCACGCACCAGCAGCTCCAGCTCCGCCAGGGTGAGGCCGCTGTCGCTGAGCTGGCCGTCCTGCCAGCGGGCCTCCACGATGCGCCGCACCATGGCGCGGGCCTGGTCTTCGCTGGTGTCTGGTGGAAGGGAGCGCAGGGCCGCCTCGCAGCCATCGGCCAGCATCAGCACGGCGGTTTCCCGGCTGCGGGGGATGGGGCCCCGGTAGCGGAAATCGCGCTCCTCAATGGCGGGGTTGCGGCGCCGCGCTTCGTGCAGGAAGTAGCCCATCTTGAGGGTGCCCTGGTGCTCGGGGATGAAGTCGGCCAGGGGGCGCGGCAGGCGGTAGCGGCGGGCCAGTTTCAGCCCCTCATCCACATGGGCCTGCAGGATGCCGGCGCTGAGCTGGGGGTCGTCGAGGGCGTCGTGGGGGTTGTCGCCGCTGGTTTGGTTTTCGATGAACCACTGCGGACCATGCAGCTTGCCCACGTCGTGGTACAGCGCACCGGTGCGGATCAGGTCGGTGTCGGCCTGGATGGCCCGGCCCCCCTCCTCCGCCAGGCCGCAGATCATCAGGGTGTGCTCGAAGGTGCCCGGGGCCTCCCGCGACAGCCGCCGCAGCAGGGGGCGCTCCAGGTCGGCCAGCTCCAGCAGCCGGGTGCGGGTGAGCAGATCAAAGAAGCTTTCCAGCAGCGGGCTGATCAACAGCACCCCCAGCAGCAGGCCGCCCAGCAACAGCGCTTCGGCGGGCAGATCCGCGCCGATGGGCAGCAGCCCATCCCCCTCCGCCTGGGTGGCCGCCCACTGCAGCAGCAGCCACTCGGCCGCCAGGGCCCCGAGGGGGATGAACAGGGTGAGCTGCAGCAGCTGGGCGCGGCTGCGCTGCCGCCCCGCCAGCACGGCCGTCACCGACGCCACCAACGTGGCCACCAGCACCCGCTGGTCGTTGAAGGGGGCGAGGGGCAGGGGCCACAGCAGGCTGGCCATCGCCACCCAGGCCAGCCCGGCGGTGGTGCCCAACCCCTGGGCCAGCAGCAGCGTGGCGGGCACCAGCAGCGCCAGGGGGCTGGCGGCGCCGCCCAGCCACAGCTTGAAGCCCTGCACCAGCAGCAATAGCCCCAGGGCCAGCAGCGCCTGGCGGGGCTCCAGGCTGGGGCGGCTGCGGCGGATCAGCAGCAGCAACACGCCACAGGCCGCCAGGGCTTCGCAGAGATGGCCCAGCCAGGCCCCCACCAGCGGGCGCCGGTTCACCAGGCCGAAGTAGTCGAGCACCGCATACGACTGGGCACTGATGGGCTGCCCCTGGCGGGTGATCCACTCGCCCTTGCGCACCTGGATGGTGGGGATGCCCTGCTGGGTGAGCAGCTCTTCAATCAGCCGTTGGCTGAGGGCCGGATCGATGCGCAGGTTGGTGCGCCCCTGCAGGGAGCTCGCCAGCACCCGGGCCCCCAGCCCCAGCCCCGGTTGGGGCATGGGCTCCAGCTGCAGGGCCGCCGCCTGCTCCAGCTGCCGTTGGGCCACGCTGCCGATCAGCCCCTGCCCGAGCATGCGCCGTTGGGCCTGCCGCAGGCTGTCTTCCCACAGGGCCAGCCGCCGGCGCGAGAGCTGCAGGAGCCAGTCGCGCTCCTCGGGGCTCAGGGCCAGGGGCGCCACCTGCTCCTGGCCGGTGTTGGCGAGTCGTTCGATCGCCTGCAGCTGGCGGTTGAGCCGCTGTTCCAGCTCGCGGTTGATGCGGGGGTCGACCACCTGCACATGGGTGCGGGGCCCCAGTTGGGAGCGCCGTTGCTCGAGGGCATCGGAATCCACCACCGTGGCGGCCTTGGGGGCCCGCACGGTGAACGGGGCAGGCACGCCCGGGCGCAGGCTCGGTTCCACCAGCCAGGGCCAGCTCGAGAGCAGGGCCACCAGCAGGCAGGCCACCAGCACGGTGGAGGTGTCCCGGCGGCGCCAGGGGGCCAGGGCTTGCCGCGGCCGCTCCTGCCGCCACAGGCGCCACACCAGCAGCCGCCACAGGCGCCGCAGGGCACCCCAGGGTGACGGGCCGGGGGCCAGGCGGATCAACGCAACCGATCACATTGGTGCTCAAGCTAGCCCTGCCAGGCATGCTGAGGGCTGTTGCCAGCTCGCTTCAGCCATGGCCACCCGTCTGGATGGGCGCCAATTGGCGGCCCAGATTGAGCAGCGTTTGCAGGCGGTGGTGGCCGATCGGCTGCAGCGGGCGGGGCGTCCGCCGGGGCTGGCGGTGCTGCGGGTGGGGGATGACCCCGCCAGTGGCGTGTATGTGGCCAACAAAGAAAAGGCCTGCACGCGCATCGGCATCACCAACCTGGGGGCCCACCTGGGCGCCGACACCCCCGCGGCCGAGGTGTTGGCCACGATTCAGCGCCTCAATGCCGATCCGGCGGTGGACGGCATCCTGCTGCAGCTGCCGCTGCCGGCCGGGTTGGATGAGCGCCCCCTGCTGGCGGCCATCGATCCGGAAAAGGACGCCGATGGCCTCCACACCCTCAACCTGGGCCGCCTGCTGAAGGGGGAGCCCGGCCCCCGCAGCTGCACCCCCGCCGGCGTGATGGCCCTGTTGGCGGCGGCCGGTGTGGAGCTCGCCGGCAAGCGGGCGGTGGTGGTGGGGCGCAGCATCCTGGTGGGCCAGCCCATGGCCTTGATGCTGCAGGCGGCCAACGCCACCGTGAGCATTGCCCACTCCCGCACCGCTGATCTGGCGGCCCTCACCCGCAGCGCCGATGTGCTGGTGGTGGCCGCGGGCAAGCCCCGCATGATCGGTGCCGAGCACGTGAAGCCCGGGGCGGTGGTGGTGGACGTGGGCATCCACCGCCTCGAGCCCGATCCGGCCGCCGGGCCGGAGGCCAAGGCCCGCCTCTGCGGTGATGTGCGCTTTGAGGAGGTGGAGCCGATCGCCAGTGCGATCACCCCGGTGCCCGGTGGGGTGGGGCCGATGACGGTGACCCTGCTGCTGGTGAACACGGTGGCCAGCTGGTGCCAGCGCAGCGGCTTGGATCAGCCCTTGGCGGATTTGTTGCCCTGAGCACCCACCACCGCGATGGCCTGAGAGAATCCCGGCCAGCAATGGCCCCAGGCCCAACCCCATGACCGCGGCGGTGACCAGCACAGACAGCGCCTCCGCGGGCGCACCGGCCAGCTTCGATTTCGCGGCCTACCTCGAGGCCTCCCGCCTGCAGGTGGAAGCGGCGCTGGATGGCTCCCTGGGGCCGGAGCGGCCCGAAAGCCTGCGGGAATCGATGCGCTACTCGCTGTTGGCGGGCGGCAAGCGCCTGCGGCCGATCCTCTGCCTGGCGGCCTGCGAACTGGCGGGCGGAGAGTCCCAGCAGGCGATGCCCACGGCGGTGGCGCTGGAGATGATCCACACCATGTCGCTGATCCATGACGACCTGCCGGCCATGGACAACGACGACCTGCGCCGCGGCCGCCCCACCAACCACAAGGTGTACGGCGAAGCCAACGCCATCCTGGCCGGCGATGCCCTGCTCACCCGCGCCTTCGAGATGGTGGCCCTGCGCAGCCCCGGGGTGCCGGCGGAGCGGCTGTTGGCGGTGGTGGGGGAGCTCTCCCTGGCCTCCGGTGCCCCCGGCCTGGTGGGCGGCCAGGTGGTGGATCTGGAGTGTGAGGGCAAGAGCGTGGATCTCGAGACCCTCGAATACATCCACCTGCACAAAACCGGCGCGCTGCTGCGGGCCTGCGTGATCAGTGGCGCCCTGATCGCCGGGGCGCCTGAGGCCCTGCTGGAGGCGCTGCGGGTGTACGCCCGCGGCATCGGCCTGGCCTTCCAGATCATTGACGACATCCTCGATGTAACCGCCAGCAGCGAGGTGCTGGGCAAGACCGCCGGCAAAGACCTCACCGCCGACAAGACCACCTACCCCAAGCTGCTGGGGTTGGAGGAATCCCGCCGCCGGGCCGACGCCCTGGTGGCCGAAGCCAAGGCCGCCCTGGAGCCCTGGTCGGCGAAGGCCGCCCCTCTGCTGGCCCTGGCCGACTACATCACGAGCCGCGACCGATGAGCAGCCCCGCGCTGGCCCTGCTCGACAACGGTGCCCTGTGGTGGGGCCTGGCGGCCTGCGGCAGCGCCCAGCTCTCGAAGCTGGTGATCGAATTGGTGGTGCATCGGCGCTGGAACCCCAAGGTGTTGGTGGAAACCGGCGGCATGCCCTCCAGCCATTCGGCCCTGCTCACCGGCACCGCCGCTGGCCTGGGGTGGCAACAGGGGTTTGATTCCGCCGTGTTTGCCCTGGCGGCCTGCCTCTGTTTTGTGGTGCTGTACGACGCCGCCGGCGTGCGCCGGGCCGCCGGGCTCACGGCCGCCCGTGTGAACACCCTGGCGGCGCCCCAGGCCGATCAACCACCGCTCAAGGAAAACCTGGGCCACACCAGGCTGGAGGTGCTGGTGGGCAGCCTGATGGGCCCCCTGGTGGCCCTGCCGGGGTTGGTGTGGGTGGGTTCGCCGCTGCTGCTGGCCCGCCACTGGGGTTGGCTGGCGGTTGGCTGATCCCGCCGGGCTGACCCTCACCGCCGGTCAGGCGGCTGCGGCCGAGGCCTTTGCCCAGTGGCTTCAGGCCCCCTACGACGGCACCCCCTTTGTGCTCAGCGGCTATGCGGGCACGGGCAAAACCACCCTCTCGCGCCATCTGCTGCAGCAGGTGGAGGCCCTGGGGTGGTGTTGGACCGTGGTGGCCCCCACCCACAAGGCGGTGGGGGTGTTGCGGCAGCAATTGGCCCTGGGGGGGCTGCAGCCCACCTGGTACCCCAGCACGATCCACCGCCTGCTGCGGCTGAAGCTCAAACGCCAGGGCGATCTGGAGCGCTGCGAGGAAACGGAGCAAACCGCCGCCGCCCTGGAAAACCTGGCGCTGGTGCTGGTGGATGAGGCCTCCATGGTGGACAGCACCCTGCTGGAGATCGCCCTGCGCTGCGCCCACCCCTTCCGCACCCGCCTGGTGTTTGTGGGGGATCCGGCCCAACTGCCGCCGGTGGGGGAGCCCCAGAGCCCGGTGTTCGCCCTCAGCCGCGCCGCCAGCGCCTGCCTCACGGAGGTGGTGCGCCACCAGGGCCCGGTGCTGCAGTTGGCCACGGGGCTGCGCAACGGCCAGCTCCCCTGCCGGCAACCGCCGCCGCTGGCGCCGGTGCGCACCCCCCTGGGGCAGGTGGTGGCGGCGCCCCGGGATGGGTGGTTGGCGGAGGCCCAGGCGGCCCTGCGCCGCGCCGCCGAGCTGGACAACCCTGACCACGCCCGCATTCTCTGCTACACCAACCGCGCCCTGGAGCAGTTGGTGCCCCTGGCCCGGCGCGCCATCCACGGCGACATGGCCGACCAGCTGCCGGTGCTGCCCGGGGAGGTGCTGATCACCCGCTCGGCGGTGATGGCCCCCGCCTGCCGCGCCGGGGAGGAGGCGGCTGAGGAGCCCGACCTGCTGCTGGGCTCCAACCGCGAGCTGGTGGTGCGCGATGTGACCCCGGAGCGCTGTGACCTGGCGGATTTCGGCCTGGGCAGCGCCGATGGCCTCGCTGGTTTGACCGTGCCCGTGATCGACACCCTCTGGGCGGAGGTGGAGGCCGGGGAGACCCGCCTGAGCCTGCGGTTGCTGCCGCCGGTGGGCAGCGCCGCCCGCGAGCAGCTGGATGGGGTGATGAAGCTGCTGCGGCAACGGGCCCGCGACGCCGGCAAACAGGAGGGGCGCGGCCTGTGGCGGCGCTATTTCCTGGTGCGGGATGCCTTTGCCTCCCTGGGCCCCGCGGCGGTGCTCACGGTGCACCGCAGCCAGGGCAGCACCTTCGGGGAGGTGTTCATCGCCGGGGATGTGTTCTGGCCCAGCGATGCCACCCTGCGCCGCCAGCTGGTGTACGTGGCGGTGAGCCGCGCCAGCCAGGCGGTGTGGCTGGTGGCCGATGGCCGGGCTGCCAGCGAGGCCGACCGCTGGCGGCGCTGGCTTCAGCCGAGCTGAAGCCCTTCGATCCCCTGCCAGCCCAGGTAGCCCGCCAGCACCAGGCTGAGGCCGCCCACCAGCAGATCCCCCTTGTTGAACAGCAGCTGTTTGCTGCGCTCCAGCCAGGGCAGCACCTGCTCACGGCCGATCAGCACCGCCAGAAAGGGCACCAGCAGCGCCAGGCTGGCGGCCACGGTGAAACCGGCGGTGTAGAGCGCCTCCTGCAGCCGGTTCAACCCCGAGGCCAGCAGGGCCGAGGCGGTTTTGGCGAACAAAAACAGATCATCGGGGCTGATCACCTCCAGGCCGGAGCTGATGCCCAGCAGCAGGGGCAGGGGCATGGCGCAGAAGCGATCCAGCTGGCGCGTCCAGCCGGGGGGATTGCCCTCCTCCTCCCGGTTGAGCAGCTCCTTGATCCCGAGGGCCAGCAGGGCGCCGGCCGCCAGCAGGTCGAGGCCGGTGCGGTGGCTGCTGCCCTTGGCCATGCTCAGCAGCAGCCCATGGCCCACGGTGAGCAGCAGCACCACCATCAGGGCCACGGTGAGCATCCAGCCGAGCACCAGCAGGCCGCCGCGCCGCAGCGGCTGCGGGCCCAGCAGCAACAGCAGCAGCAGGCCGATGTGCAGGGGGCTCAGGGTGATGCCACTGCCGTAGGCCAGCAGTTCGGCCCAGAGGGTGCCGTTGCTCATCGGCGGTGGGGCTCAGCGGCGGATCTCGAACCAGTCTTCCCGAATGGGCAGCAGTTGCCCCTGGCTCACCCCCAACACCTCGGCCGCGTCGGGGCCCCGCTCACACCACAGCCGCAGCTCCGTAAGGGCGTACACGTGCCCTTCCGCCTGCACCTCCACGGTGCCATCGGGGTGGTTGCGCACCCAGCCGTTGAGATCCAGCTCACGGGCCTTCTGGCAGCAGGCGGCCCGGTAGCCCACCCCCTGCACCCGCCCCTTCACGATCAGCTGCCAGCGCTCCATGCGGGTGGAGTAGCTGGGTTCGGTGCGGTCGCTCTGCAGCCATTCCCGCCGGCGCACGCTGCGGCTGCTGCGGGTCACCGGATTGAGATCGGCGATCAACCAGCCGGATGCCCGGGATTCCACCTGCTTCAGCGGCGGTTGGCCCGGGGTGCGGCGGTTGCCGCGGCGGGCGTTGGGGTCGTCGGAATTCATGCCCACGGTGCTTGGCTCCCTGGTGCATCTCCCCCCCACGCTGGCACGGGCGCGTTCCAGCGCAACAGGGCGCGCTGCTGGCGCTCGAAGCCCAGCACGCTCACGGTGGCGGTGCCCAGCACCAGCAGGGCGCCGCCGCCGCTCCCAAGCCCCAGCCAGCAGCCCGCCAGGCACCGCAGCACATGGCCGTGGGCAAACAGGGCCACCCGCCCCTCGCTGCCCGCCAGCTGCAGGGCCTGGGCGATCACCCGTTCGCAGCGCTGTTGCACCTGCTGGGCGCTCTCGCCCCCCGGGCAGGGGTGGCTGAACACGGTGAAATCGGGCACGGTGCGGCGGATCTCGGCGGTGGTGATGCCCTCGTAGGCGCCGTAATCCCATTCCCGCAGGTCGGGCTCGATCTGCGCGTTGGCGGCCAGACCCGCCAACTCACAGGTGCGCCGGGCCCGTTGCAGGGGGCTGCACAGCACCGCGGCGAAGGGCTGCCGGGCCAGCACGGGCGCCAGGGCCCGGGCCTCCGCTTCACCCTCCGGCAGCAGCGGCAGATCGGTGTGGCTGGTGTGGCGCCCCTCCTGGGCCCAGGCGGTGGCGCCGTGGCGCAGCAGCCAGAGTTCAGGGGTTGCCATCGCCGCTCAGGGGAGCCAGGGGGTTGGTGCGCCGGGCCGCCGCCACCAGCCGCTGCGGCAGCTGGGGGCAGCCCCCCCAGTGCAGGTGCAACCAGCTGGCATGCAGATGCGGTGCACTCCAACCCTCCGGGCGGCGGGGTGACCCCCAGCCCTCAAGCTGCCAAAGCCCGCCGTGCTCCGCCAGGGGGGGCTGCAGCTGCCAGCGGTGGAATTCATGGCCGCAGAGCCGTTCGCCGCGCCGCACCACCAGGCCATCAGCGCCGGGATCGGCCGTGCGATACCCCAGGCTCAGCGCGCCCCGCCGGGCGTCAAAGGGGAGCAGGCCCGCCATGGGATGGGGGGTGCCATCGGCATCCGCCAGCCGCTGGCCCAGCAGCAGCAGGCCGCCGCATTCGGCGTAGATCGGTAGGCCGCCGTGGTGGGCCCGTTGCAGCTCCGCCAGGCTGCGGCGGCACTGACCCAGTTGGGCCGCATGCAGCTCCGGATAGCCGCCGGGCAACACCAGGCCGCGGCAGCCCTCGGGCAGGGGCTCGTCCGCCAGGGGCGACCAGGGGTGCAGCTCGGCCCCCTGCTGCGCCAGCAGCTCGCTGGCCTCGGGGTAGCGGAAGTGGAAGGCGGCGTCGCTGGCGATGGCCAGGGTCACCGGCGGGCCGTCGGGGGGTGCGGGCTCCGGGCTGGCCGCTGCCGCCGGTGGGGCTTTGAGCAGCGGCCAGAGGGCCTCCAGCTGCAGGTGCTGCTCCGCCAGATCCGCCCAGGGCCCCAGCCGCTGTTGGAGATCCGTGAGTTCGTGGGCCGGCAAGAGCCCCAGGTGGCGCGACGGCAGCTCCAGGCTGCTGTGGCGCGGCAGCGCCCCCAGCAGGGGCATGCCAATGCTCTCCAGGCTGTCCTGCAGCAGGGCGTGGTGGCGTTCGCTGCCGACGCCGTTGAGCACCACGCCGGCGAACCGCAGCTGCGGTTGGTGGTCGCGGAAGCCGCGCACCAGGGCCGCCAGCGACCCCGCCTGGCGGCTGGCCTCCACCACCAGCAGCACGGGCAGATCCAGCAGGGCGGCCACGTGGGCGGAGCTGCCCTCCGGGCTGGGGCCGCGGCCGTCGAACAGCCCCATCACCCCCTCCACCAGGGCCAGCTGGCTGCGGCTGCCGTGGCGCTGGAAGCTCTGCTGCACCCAGGCTTCACCGCAGAGCAGCGGGTCGAGGTTGCGGCAGGGCTGGCCGCTGGCGGCCGTGTGCAGTTGGGGGTCGAGGTAATCGGGCCCCACCTTGAACAGCTGGATGCTCTGGCCGCGGCGGCGGGCCAGGGCGGTGAGCGCCAGGCTCAGCAGGGTTTTGCCGCTGCCGCTGCAGGGGGCGGCGATCAGGCAGGCCATGGGGGGCTCGGGCGCACCGCCCCGGGGTTCAGCTGGGCAGCAGCTTGGCAGCCAGGCTCGCCGCCGCCGCCAGCAGGGGGTTGGTGCTGTCGTGGCCGCCCCCCAGCAGGCGGGCCATTTCCATCTCCTCGCTTTCGTTGGGCAGCGGCACCACCTCCTCCGCCAGCTCCATCGAGGCCACCCCACCGGCCTCCAGCCGCATGCAGCCGCCCGATTCCGAGCAGAGGATCACGCACAGGGGAGGGCGATCGGCGGGGGCGCAGATCAGGCGCATGCCCACCAGGGCGCCGGGGTGGGTTTTGCTCACCCCCACCGGCACCGGCATCAGCCGGAACTGCACCGTTTGGCCATCGCCCCGCTGGAATTCGGCCAGGATGCCGCGCCCCTCGGGGCTGGATTCCGCCTCCAGCCAGGTGCTGCTCTGCAGGTGCCAGCCGAGGCGATCGGCGATCCATGCGGCCAGCAGTAGCCCCTTCACCGGATGCTGCCCCTCCACGTCGATGTCGAGCTGCACCACGTGCTGCAGGGCGCTCTGGCGGCTGGGGGGGTCGAACACCATGGCCAGCGATTCGCGCCAGGTGCGCAGCCGCAGCCAGTTGAGGTCGTTCACCGCCTGGCCCCGTTCGATCCGCTCCACCAGCAGGTCGAGGCAGCGCCGGGGGGTGCCGATGGAGCTGTCGAGCACCAGGCGCCGCGGCGGCACCGCCAGGGCCTCCAGCAGCTCCGGTGATTCATCCAGGGAGCCGTTCCACCACACCCAGCAGGGCAGCTCCGCCGCAATCAGGGGCTGCAGCATGCCGAGCCCCTGTTGGATGGCCCCCATGCCCCCCCGCAGCACCACCACATCGCCGCAGGCGTCGGCGCTGCCACTGCGTTCATCGCTGAGGGGGCAGTAGGCCGCCACCAGGGTTTCCAGCGGGCGATCGGCCGCCAGGGTGGGGGCCAGGGTGATCAGGCGCCGCGGCTGGTGGGCGCTGATGGCGCGATCCACGAATTGGCCGCGCAGGTCGTCGGCGCTGTGGTGGCCCGACTGTTGCCCCAGGGCCCAGGCCAACTCCGGGGCGGTGGGGGCGGTGCTGGCGGGCAGCCCCAGCTCCCCCACCGCCTGGCGGGCCGCCTGCAGCAGGGCCTCATTCAGCAAACCGCTGATCGGCCCATCGATGCGGCCGGTGCGAATCAGCTGTTGCTGCAGCCAGGAGGGCTCCCACACCACCAGGGTGAAGGTGGCGGCGCCGGCCTCCTCCTTGAGGCTTTCGCTCCAGAGCCGGGTGAGGTAATCGGGCACCTCCTGGGGCGGCAGTTCCAGCGGGGCTTGCAGGGTGAGCTGGGGAGCCATGGCGGTGACAACGGCGAAGGATCGGAGCGAAGGCGGGGGGAACGGCGCCTAGGGGCGGCGCCACATCAGGCCGTCATCGGCCAGCAGGGTGTCGGCGGCGCTGGGCCCCCAGGTGCCCGCTTCATAGGGATGCACCGGCAGCTGCCAGGGGGCGTCCTCCATCAGCTCCAGCAGCGGCGTGTAGAGGCGCCAGGCGGCCTCCACCTCATCGCTGCGGGTGAACAGGGTGGGGTCGCCGAGCATGGCGTCCGCCAGCAGGCGCACGTAGCCCTCATCGGAGGGTTCGCCGAAGCTTTCGTCGTAGCTGAAGTGCATGTCCACCGGGCGGCTGCGCATGCCGGAGCCGGGGGCCTTCACCTCGAACACAAAGCCGGCCCCCTCATCGGGTTGGATGCGCAGCACCAGTTGGTTGGCGGTGGGGCTGCCGCCGGCGGCATCAAACAAATGCACCGGCGCCTCCCGGAAGGTGAGCACCACCTCCGAGAGCCGTTTGGGCAGGCGCTTGCCGGTGCGCAGGTAGAAGGGCACCCCCTGCCAGCGCCAGTTGTCGATGAACAGCTTCATCGCCACATAGGTTTCGGTGGTGCTGTTGGGATTCACACCCGGCTCCTGGCGGTAGCCCGCCACCGGTTGCTGCGCCGTGCCACCGGCGGCGTATTGGCCCCGCACGCAGCAGCGCCACGGTTCGTCTTCGTGGGCCAGGCGGGCCGCCTGCAGCACCTTGGCCTTCTCGTTGCGAATGGCCTCCGGATCAAACCGCCCCGGCGCCTCCATGGTGGTGAGCGCCAGCATCTGGGTGAGGTGGTTTTGCACCATGTCCCGCAGGGCGCCGCTGGTTTCGTAGTACCCGGCCCGCTCCTCCACCCCCACGGTTTCCGCCGCCGTGATCTGCACGTTGGCGATGTAGTTGCGGTTCCAGATGGGCTCGAAAATCGTGTTGGCGAAGCGCAGCACCAGGATGTTCTGGACCGTTTCCTTGCCGAGGTAGTGGTCGATCCGGAAGATCTGCTGCTCCTGGCCGCAGCTCTGCACCACCCGGTTGAGCTGCTCGGCGCTGCTGTAGTCGGTGCCGAAGGGTTTTTCGATCACCACCCGGCTGCGGGCCGGGTCGCGCAGCAGCCCGGCGGCCGCCAGGGCGCGGCAGCCGCTGCCGTAATACGCCGGTGACACCGACAGATAGAAGGTGCGGTTGCCGCGGGTGGCCTTGAGCCGATCCAGGGCCTCCAGGCGGGTGCCCAGGCGCACCACGTCGTCGGTTTGCTGCAGGTCGACCGGTTCGTAGAACAGGCAGGCGGCGAATTGCTGCCAGGCGCTCTGGTGCTGCTTCACCTCATCCGCCATGGCCTCGGCCATGCGGTTGCGGAAGTCGTCGTCGCTCCAGGGGCGGCGCGCACAGCCGAGCACGGCGAATTCACTGGGCAGCCGCCGCTGGCGGAACAGCTCAAACAGCGCGGGGATCAGCTTGCGGTGGGTGAGGTCGCCGCTGGCCCCAAAGATCACCAGGCACTGCGGTGCAATCACCCGCTCCTGGCGCAGCCCCACGCGCAGGGGGTTGGTCTGGGTGGCGGGCATGGGCAACGCGGCGCGTGCGTGCCCCTGGTTTAACGAGCCCGCTGGGGAATCGCATGGCTTGGCAACAAAAAGGCCCGCCTGGTGGCGGGCCTGTGTGGAGTTGCGGATCTGAGCGGCGGCTCAGTAGGTCTCCACGTGCCAGCGTTCGGCCTTCTTGAGGGCGGGGCGCAGTTCGCTCCAGTCGAGGCCCTTGGCGGCGGCGGCGGCGGTCATCGCTTCGTCGATGCCGGGCTCCATGCCCCGCAGACCGCACATGTACACGTGGGTCTTGGGGTTTTCGATCATCGCGAAGATCTCGTCAGCGTTCTCGCTGACGCGGTCTTGGATGTACATGCGGCCGCCCTTGGCGTTCTGCTGCTCGCGGCTGATGGCCTTGGTGTAGCGGAAGTTGTCGGGGAACTCGCGCTCGTAGCGGTTGAAGTCGTCGTCGTAGAGGAGGTTGGCGGTGGTGGGGGCCCCCATGAACAGCCAGGCCTTGCCCTTGAACTGCCAGCCGTTCTTCTCGCGCTCAGCCGGCTCAAACATGCGGCGCAGGTAGGTGCGCATCGGGGCGATGCCGGTGCCGGTGGCCAGCATGATCACGTTGGCGTCCTCATCGGCGGGCAGCAGCATCTCCTTGCCCACCGGGCCGGTGATCTTCACCTTGGCGCCGGGTTGGATGTCGCACAGGAAGGTGGAGCACACACCGTTGATGGTTTCGCCCTCCTTCTCGTACTGGAGCTGGCGCACGCACAGCGACACGGTGTTGCCGGCCAGGTCATCGCCGTGGCGGGTGCTGGCGATGGAATAGAGGCGCAGCTTGTGGGGCTTGCCGTTGGCGTCTTCCCCGTCGGGAATGATGCCGATCGACTGGCCCTCCACGTAATGGAGCTGGGGATCGCCACCCTTGAGGTCGAAGGTGATGTGGTTCACCCGACCGATGGCCCCGTCGCCCAGCAGGCTGTAGTTCTCGGTGACGGTGCCGACGAACGGATCCTTGGGCTTGTAGAGATTGACGGGAACGTCGGCGTGGGACACAGGAGCAGCGGCGGTTTTTTTGGCGGACGGGGCAGCCTTGGCGGCCGGTTTGGCGGCGGCCTTGGCGCTGGACTTGGTGGGGGCGGCCTTGTCGGCGGCCTTGGTGGCGGCTGGGGCTGGGCTGGCGGCCTCGGCCCCA